>JAGRNP010000011.1 GCA_020440705.1 bacterium
GGCGGGACCGCCGTCCGGCCCGAGCCACTCGGCCGTGCGGCCGTCGGCGGTCCGGCCCGTCGGGAAGTCCCACGCCGCCACCCGGCCGTTCACGCCCTGGCGGGCCTGGAAGCCGGTGCGGTAGCCGCCCGCGGACACCAGCCAGAGGATGCGCGCGGCGCCGTCACCGCCCACCGCGAGGCCGCCTGTGCCGGCGTCGCCCCAGCGCACGGGCAGGCCGGGCAGCAGGCGTCCGGTGGGATCGAGCCCGAGCAGGTGGCCGCCGGTGGAATTGAACCAGACGTCCGGCGCGCCCTCGCCCGTGCCGTCGGCGACCACCAGGGGTCCGGCGATGCGGGTCGAGTCGGCCAGGGGGTACAGATCGGCGAAGCGCACGGGGAAGCCCCGCAGCGGCACGCCGTCCTCCTTGAAGCCGTAGATGCGGGTGGCCGTCGCCACGAGCATGTCGTGGCGGCCGTCGCCGTCCACGTCGGCCACCGCCGGCGCGCACACCACCTCCCCGTCGAGGGCGAGGGAGGCCGGGCGGGTCGTGACCGCCATCTGCGGCGTGAGCAGCGCCCGGGCGAGTTCGCCCTCGGGTCCGAACACGGCCAGGTCGACGTCGCCGTCGTCGGTCGGCCGGGCCGCCGCCCAGGCGGGCGCCGCCGCCGGCACGACGCGGTACGGCTGCTCGTCGTGATCGGGCAGCAGGCCGGTGTCGTCGAGGCGGACGGTGAACCAGCTCGCGTCGCCCAGCAGCACGGCCTGGTCGGCCCGGCCCTCGCCGAAGGGAAGCACCACCAGGTGCCCGCGCCGGATCCCTGGGCCCGCACCCAAGCCCTGGGGCGCGCCGACGGGGCTGCCGTCGGTCACCGCCAGCAGGCGCAGGCTGTCCGGCGGCGTGGCCACGAGCAGGCGCGGGGCGCCGTCGGCGGCGCGCACCACGCGGGGAGCGCAGGTCAGGGAATCGGCCAGGTCGACCGACCACAGCAGGCTCGGCGCGGCGCCGGCGGGCAGGTGCGTCGCCCCCACCTGGCCGTCGCGCAGGCCCCAGAGGAGGATCTTGCCGTCCGTCGGGTGGTCGACCACCGCCGGCGGTCCGGCCAGCGGCGCGCTCAGGGACTGGAAGGCGCCCGGGGGCAGTCCGGCCGGCTCGGCCCAGCGCCGGGTGGCGTCGGGGCGCAGACCGAAGAGCATGGTCGCGTAGCGGTCGCCCTCCCACGAGTCGCGCGGACGGTCGGCCACGATGAGCACCTGCTCGCCGCCGAGGTCGAGGGGCGTGACCGAGGCGGGGTCAAGGGCCCGCGGGCCCTGGGTGCCCCCGCCGATCAGGGCGTACAGGGTGTCGACGGGCGCGGCCTCCCAGGGGAAGCCGTCGCGCACCGGCGCCAGCGAGGCGTTGAACTTCATGACCGAGGCCGTGCGCGGCACCCGCCGCGTCATGTTGCTCAGGCGCAGGCCCGAGAGGCTGCGGTCGAAGTTGCGGCTGCTGGGGAAGTTCTCCACGTACAGGTCGTGGTAGCCGGTCTCGTTGCCGAAGATGTCCAGGCCGCCGAACGGGTCGCGATCCGAGCCGAACCAGCCGAGCACGTAGGCGTCGAGCACGCCGATGTCCTGGATGCCGTCGGCTTCCACCAGGCGCAGGCCGTCGCCGTAGATGTTGATGGTGTTGGTCTCGAGCTCGGCCGCGATGCGCTCGGCGTTGACGTGCCACACGAGCAGGCCGCCCGCGGGCATGAAGTAGTCGTACCAGCCGGTGTTCTGCCAGCCGTTCGACGTCAGTCCCCCCAGCCACTGGATCACGCCGGTGGGGATGTCCCGCTCGAACCGGATCTCGGAGAAGGGCGACGGCTCGTCGCCCCAGTGGACCCAGCGGTTCTCGATCAGGAAGTATTCGCGCGGCGACAGCCCCGCGCGGTAGGCCTGCGGATAGGCCGTGTCGAAATCGCCCGAGCCCGCGTCGTAGAGCGGATACTGCGCCCGCGGCACGCCCACCGCCGGCAGCAGGTAGTCGCCCGTCGAGGACACGGGGGTGCCGATCTCGTCGATCTCCAGCCAGCCCAGGTACTCCTTGCACCACGCCGAGAGCGACGGCGGCAGCACGCCGGTGGCCACCACCGTCTCGATGGAGGTGACGGTGTCGCCGGGGGCGACGACCTCCTCCACCTCGACACCGATGGTTACGGGCAGGTTGGTGCCCGAGTCCATCAGGTCCCAGATGCCCACGGTCGGCGTGCCGATCTCGGTGTTGTACACGTCGGGCAGGCCGAGGGCGTGCCCGAACTCGTGGTAGAAGGCGGCCGCGATGCTGCCCGGATAGCCGTCCTGGTTGGTGGTCTCCGGAATGATCGAGCACTCGCTCAGCCGGCCCTGGTTGCCCGCGGGGTTCATGCCGCCGAGGTCGACCGGCTCGCCGAGCTGCACGAAGAAGGTCGGGATGTCGTTGGGCGAATCGCCGTTGATGTCCGACTGCCAGTCGCTGCCCGCGTGCACGAAGATCACGTAGGTGAAGGGCGACTCGTCGTCGTAGTCGGCCAGGCCGTTGCCGAAGCCGTCGGCGATGAGTCCGTCGTCGGCGGTGGTGATGCAGTCCTGCACCAGGCGCTCGAGATTGGCCAGGGTCCAGAATCCGCCGGAGCCCGGCCCGTAGTCGGCCACGTCGCTGAGTCTGTAGGCGTCCCGGTCGCCCGCGGGCAGCACGGTGCCCTCGATGTGCAGCCGCCCGCCGGACATGTAGCGGTAGTACTCGGAGAGCCCGGCCATGTGGGCCTCGAAGTAGGCCTTGTCGTGCGGCGGCGGATCGATCTCGAGCACGCCGGGATTCTCCAGCGGCGCGTACATGAAGTCGCCGTCCGGGCTGATGGTCGTCAGGCCCGGGTTGCGGTTCTCGTCGAAGGCGATCCGCACCAGGAGCACCCGCAGGGTGTCGGTGCCCGCGGCCTTGTCCGCGGCGAGGGCATCGGGGCCGAACAGGGCCGGCCCGAGGCCGCGCTTGGCCAGCCGTTCCCGGCTCAGGCCCGACACGTGTCCGGGCCCCACCAGTTCGTGGACGGCGTGCCAGCGTCGGCTGTACTCGCCCTGCCGATGCAGTTCGCGCGCGATGAGTTCCTCGCCGCCCGGCTGCCGCCGCACCGCGTCCCAGTCCGGGCGCACGACCTTCAGTTCGCCGGTGCCGGCCGCGCCGGACACCAGCGGCAGCAGCGCCGCGACCAGGCCCGCCGCCAGGGCGAGGGCGCCGGCGCGCACACTCCGTCCACCCGCCCGGACCCGCCCGAGACCGCGGTCTCGGGAGCGGGCCGGGTTCCTCACTTTAGCCGCAGGCTGCAAAGCCGTGCTCCTTAATCAGGGGATGTCCGCGAAACGACTAGAACCGGTAGGCCAGCGAGAGCCGGCTCACGCGGGGCAGGCCCTCGGCCTGGGGCACCTGCGCGAAGTCGAAGGTGATGGCCTGGCCGACCCAGCGCTCCATGTCGACGCCGAAACCGAAGGTCGTGTCGTTGATCTCGCCGTAGTCGGCGCTCTTGTAGCCGAAGCGCACGAAGAGCGAGCGCAGGTAGTTCCACTCGACGCCGAAGCCGTACTCGGCCTGGTCGGTCTCCAGACCGAAGCCGTAGTCGTTGCCCTTCCACTTGTACAGCGGCACCAGGTAGTCGCTCACGAAGAGCAGGCCCATGTACTCGCTGTGGTACATGCTGAAGGCCCAGCCCAGGGTGACCTTGCGCGGCATGGGGTCGGACTGGTCGCTGTCCACGTGGACGATGTCCGGACCGATGTTCGCCACCGCGAGGCCGATGTTGGAGCGGATCGAGGGCACCTTCCAGAGCAGGCCCAGGTCGACGCCGAAGCTGTCGCCCGAACCGGAGCCCTGCGAGTCCTGGAGCACGTTGGTCGGCGCCAGGTGGTCGCGGAAGTACTTGGCCCCGATGCCCACGCCGAGGTTGCGGCTCAGGCGCACGCCGTAGGTGGCGCTGAAGGCGAACATGTACGAGCGGAAGGTCTCGCCCACCTGCTCGTTCTCGTCGACGGCGACCTGCTCGCCCATGTCCAGGTAGTTCATGGAGAAGCCGAGCGCGCCGTGCTGGCCCATGGGCGTGGCGTAGCCGCCCCAGTACAGGCCGATGTCGTCGGCGAGGCCCTCGGCCAGGCTCGACTGCATGATGTGCACGTCGTGCTCCTTGGGACGCTGCGGCAGGAAGCCCAACCCGCCCGGATTCCACCAGACCGCGGTCACGTCCTGGGACAGGGCCGTGCCGGCCTCGCCGAGGGCGTTGTAGCGGGCCCCGATGGGGAAGCTCAGGTTGATGGCGCCGGCGCCCGAACCCGCGAAGGCCGCGCCGGCCATCCCCACCAGCATGATGCCCGTGACAGTCGCGATGATCATCCTCTTCATTCCATAACCTCCGGTCGGGTGAACACCCCGGGGCCGAGGCAGCCCCGTGGCGGCGGTGCTACCGCATGATGACGAGTTTCCCCGTCTTTCGAATTTCCCTGTCGTCGGCCGTGGCCCCGTTGCCCCGCAGGACGAAGAGGTACGTGCCGTTGGCGATCTCGTCGCCGGCATGGTCCCGCCCGTCCCACTCGAGGATCTGGGGCCCGGCGCCGAGAGCGGCCTTGATCGTGCGCAGGCGGCTGCCCGCCAGCGAATAGATGTCCCATTGCACCGCCATCGGATCGCTCAACTCGAACAGTAATCGGCAGTAACCCGGTGTCGGATTAGGAAAAAGGGTCACCGCGTGGATGTCCGTGACACCCTCCGGGACCACCTCGAAGCTCACCGTGTCGCTGCCGGCGTTGCCGAGGGCGTCGTTGGCGTACAGGGCCGCGGTGTGGCGCCCGGCGGCCACGTCGGCCGGCAGCGGGAAGACGAGGCGGCCGGTGGTGTAGCTCTCCGGATCGTAGCGGAACGTCGACGTCACGTCGGTCTGCAGGCCCGAGCCGTCCAGCTCGAGCAGCAGGGAGTTGGCCGGCGTCGTGCCCAGCATGGCGATGCCGCTGGTGTCGGCAAGGACGGCCACGAGCTCGTCGCCCGGCCGCACGCGGTAGCGGTTGTCGGCGAAGGCCAGCGTGATCTCGGGTCCGACCACGTCGTCGACGTCGCCGGTGGCCGACGGCACGGCGGGCACCCGGGCCACGGCCGCGTGGGCGCCGTCGGGCGTCTCGAGGATCATGCGCACGCGGCCCTCGGCCCCGTAGCGCAGCTGCACCGGCACCTTGAACGGCACGCGCAGGTCGCCCGAGCCCATGGTTCCCGTGCCCACGAAGACCGGCGCACCCATGTGGCGGAAGGTCGTGTTCGACGAGGCCGTCAGGGGGTACACCTTGTCCCAGACCGACTCCTCCACGCGCAGGTCGTAGGCGTCGCCCAGCCCGAGCAGCGTCTTGCCGTCGGCTGCGAGCACCGCCGTCAGCCGGCCGCCCGCCCGCAGGGTGTCCAGGCTCGCGGGCGCGAAGGCGAGGTCGTCGACCGGGTGGGGCATCACCATCGCCGGGTCGCCGAAGAAGTTGTAGCGCTGGCTGTTGTGACGGATGCGCTCGCTCAGGCGCCCCTCCTGCAGCAGCTCGTTCTTGCCGCGCCGCAGCGCCTCGGACACCGAGACGGTCGGGTCGACCCGCCGCGACGGGTAGAGGTTGGCGAAGAAGGCGTCGGTGATGAGGTTGTTCTGGTACGAGAAGCTCACCTGGCTGGCGCAGATGCTCGCGATGGCGCCGCCGGTGTCGTACTGCAGGAACTGCTCGGCCATGGAGCGCCGCGAGGGGCTGTCGTAGATGCCCACGTCGCAGCTGAAGGCCACGAAGACCGGCCGGCGCATGCCGTTGCCCAGGTTCGGGATGTCACGCGACTGGAAGATCTGCTCGTCGGCCAGGTTGTCCTCGGCCCCGTGCCCCACGTAGTAGTAGATGGTCGTGCCGCGCCCGATGTCGGCCGAGATGTCGGCCCGCAGGGCCGGCTTGACCCGCGAGCCCGGCGGGAACGCGTAGTCGACGCCGTAGCGCTTGGTCACGTCGACGCTCAGGGGCAGCAGGTCGCGCTCGAGATGGTCGGCCTGGATCGTGTGGACCGACTCGCCGAACTGGGGGTCGTCCGATCCCGGCCGGAAGTTGTCGTCCGACGCGAGCATCACGGCGTTGCGCCACAGCCCCGGCTCCGGCTCGCCGGTGAAGGCGATGGCCCGGTCGACCATGGCGTTGGCCTCGTCGACGGTAATGGCCGGCAGGCGGCCGATGGCCAGGTCCGGCAGGTCGACCGCCGGCAGGTCCGGATCGCCCCGGTCGATCGGGTCGTCGAAGGAGACCAGGCCGTCGTCGGTCGGGTACGGCAGCACGATCGTCTCGGCCTGGGGCCAGACCGGGAAGAACGTGCGCAGCTGGGTGGGCACGAGGTCGTATAGGTCGACCAGCGGCGTGCGGCCGCGGTAGTTGCGGTAGTCGCGGCTCGCGTTGCCCACCACGCACACGTACTGTAGGCGCAGCCCGCCCTGCTCGTACACCGACTGCAGGTAGTTGCGGATGGCCATGGGATCCTTCTGGCCGCCCGCGAAATTGTCGTAGATCTCGGTGGTGGTGACGACCATCGCGGCCGGCGACGCCACGCCCGGCAGGGCGCCGTCGCGGAAGGCGGCCAGCCGCTGGGCCGGCAGCAGGAACGGCGCCGGCGCCACGACGATGTAGTCGACGTCGGTGCTGCGCGCGCGCAGGTCGACGGGCGTCGTGCGCGTGCCCGTGAGGGGCGACAGCAGGTCGCCCGGGCGGCTGGCCACGAAGAGCCGGTCGGTGTCCGGATCGCGCAGCAGGCCGTAGGTGGTGACGTCGCCGGCGCCCGCCTGCCCGGTCAGCACGGCGGCGGCGGCCGGATCGCTCACGTCCCACAGCAGCGGGGTCTCGCCCGCGGCCCCCTGCAGGGCCAGGTTCACCTCGGTGCCGGGCGCCGGCACCTCGTCGCCCCAGTGGCCGAAAGCGAGCTGCCCCGCCGCGGCGGTCAGGTCCAGGGGCGCCCAGTAGAGCAGGTCGA
This sequence comes from bacterium, assembly GCA_020440705.1. NCBI lineage: Bacteria > bacterium. The sequence continues at coordinate 6,989 of JAGRNP010000011.1, forward strand.
GGCTGTCGAAGCCGAGGGGTCGTCCGCCCTCGGAGCTGTTGGTGAGGGTCATCTCGTTGCCGCTGGCCTGCAGCGCGGTGCTCTCGCCGAAGAGGCGCACCTGCACCGAGTCGTCCTGGGCGTACTTGCCCACGCTGAGCAGGGCCGCCGCGGCCGTGTCGTCGTTCAGGTGGGCCGTGGCGATGGTCAGCTGGCTGAACGAGCGGTTGTCGTAGTAGAAACCGCGGACCTCGACCTGGAAGCGCGCCGGCCGGCCGGCCACCGGGGGCCGGATGGCGAAGGGCGTGATGCGCGCCGTGAAGACCGCGTTGTCCCAGAGCCAGTTGTCGCGCACGACACCGCTGGCCACGAAGATCTCTTCCTCGAAGTGGGCCCGCACCCGGACCTCGTCCTGGGCGGCGCCGGCGCCCGGCGTCGCGGCGATGGGCGTCGCGCGGCGGGGCGTGCCCGGCAGGGGCGTCGGCGTGGCGTCGTCGGCCCAGGTCAGCCAGTAGACGGCCTGGGCTTCGTAGGGATGGTCGTAGTGGTCGAGCCGGGCGGCGCCGGCCTCGAAGCGATCGCGCCAGGCGCTGGTCGCCACGCCGTAGAAGCGCAGCTCGTCGTCCAGGTTCCACTCGCCGTCGCCCCCGTCGCGCACCTCGATCGCCACTTCGTTCAGGCCGATCCGGTCGAGCTCGAGGGAGTCGGGATACTCGGGCAGGAGCTCGAGGGCCAGGCCGCCGCCCCGGTACAGGCGCAGCTTGGTGGGGTCGACCTGGGCCACCGGCACGCCATAGCCCGACAGGTCCTGGCCGGTGATCCGGTACAGGCCGGTCTCGTCGAGGGCGAGCTTCACCCAGTTGCCCGTGCGGGCGAAGAGGTTCTCGAACTGGGCCTTGTCGGCCGCGGCGGCGCGGGCCGCCAGCGAGGCGCCCAGGAACAGCTCGCGGTGCAGATCCGGGTTGACGATTCCCGCGGGCGTGCCCGCGAGGGCGGCCGGCCGCTCGTCGCCGTCGCGGGCGGCGCGGGCCCGTTCCAGGTGGCGGCGCGGTGCTCCTGCGGCCGGATGCTCGATGGCGATGACCACCGAACGCAGGATGCCGCCGTCGACGGCCAGGGGCACTTCGGTGCCGGTGACCGGCACGCCGCGCGCGATGGCCGGCGCGTCGAAGCGCACGAGGTCGGCGGCCGCGGCCGCGGCATCGCCCTGCGGCGCCTTCCACCACTGCACGTCTTCGACCCGCCACGAAACCGCCTCGCGGGTCGGCACGGCCAGGACGAAGGTCGCCGCCGGCGGCAACGGCTCGGCCGCCACGGCGCCGGGCGCGGCGGTGGGGATCAGGTGATCGGTGGTGCGGCCGGGCCCCGCCCAGTGCACCTGGCGCGGGTCGACCGCGGACCAGTCGTCCGGCGCGACGAGGACGGGACTCGTGACCCGCACCACCGTGCGCTCGGCGCCGCTGGCGAGCACGGTGATCTCGGGCCGGCCCATGCGGGGTGCGTCGGCGGCCGGCGTGGCGGCCGCGGCGGTGCCCGGCGAGAAGAGCCCGAGGGCCACGAAGCAGCCCACGAAGATGGCCACCTGCCACACGAGGGAGCGCGGCCCGAGGGCGCGGCCGTGGGGCAGCAAACCGGTGTGGGTCGGGAAGACGAACCGGTGGCGACCGATGAGGCCCAGCTTCTGGAAGAGGTTCTCGAGATCGGGCAGCATGCCGCACAGCCCGCCGACCACGGCGGGCCAGCTGGCCCAGGGCAGGGTGAGCAGGACCAGCAGGCCGAGCACGCCGCCCCCCAGTTCGAGCCGCCAATCCGGGTGGTCGTAGTGCGGAATGACGTCCAGGACGGCATGGCTGGCGAGACCCGCCGCCGCCCCGAGATAGACGTTGCCCGTGACTCCGCCCGCCAGGGCGCCGGCCGCGAAATGGGTGAACAGGCACATGCAGGAATCCCCCTAGCGATCGTCCGCGGCAGGCGCCGCAGCGTCGGTCCCGCCGATCTTCTCGGCCTCGTCCGGCAACATGATCGGGATGTTGCCCTCGACGCGGTAACGCACCCCGCAGGCCCCGCAGGTCAGCCAGGCGTGGCCGGCGTCGGGTGTGACGGGCCCGCGGCAGGTGGGGCAGGCCAGGATGTCGAGCAGTTTCTGATCCAGCATCGGCAATCTCCATTGGTGGCGGTCGGTGAGCCCGCCCGGGGGCATGAGGGAAGGCGGCCCACGGTGGCCGGCCGCCCGGTCAGACTAGCGCAAAACCGGCCCGTTGCCACTTCCCAATCGCCTGTTTTTTCACGGGGATGCCACCCAGCATGACGGCCCCGAGCAGCGGACGCACGTCGGCGACGGCGGCCGGTCGGGCCGGAGAGGAAAGGCCGGGTTGTCGAAAAGGTTGGCATCAGGAGAATACAACAATTCGCCCCTGGGGTCAACCCCCGGTGGCGAGCGCGGACGAAGCTAGGCTCCGGATTCCTCGAAGACGCCCATGTCGAGGAACTTCTGCAGCCGCTTGTCCAGCAGTTCCTGGCGCGAGAGCTTGTCCAGGGCCGCGAGGGAATCGAGGATGACCCCCTTGACCGCCAGGCTGATGGCCTTGTGGTCGCGGTGGGCCCCGCCGAGGGGTTCGGCCACGATGGAGTCGATGACGCCGAGCTGGTGCGCGTCGGCGGCGGTCAGCTTCATGGCCTTGGCCGCCTCCTTGCTCTTGGCGCCGTCGCGCCAGAGGATCGCGGCGCAGCCCTCCGGACTGATGACCGAGTAGATGGAATTCTCGAGCATGTGCACCTGGTCGCCCACGCCCAGGGCCAGCGCGCCGCCGCTGCCGCCCTCGCCGGTGACGATGCACACGATGGGCACCGGCAGGTCGGCCATCTCGCGCAGGTTGCGGGCGATGGCCTCGGCCTGGCCGCGCTCCTCCGCCCCCACGCCCGGGTAGGCGCCCGGCGTGTCGATGAAAGTCACGACGGGACGTTCGAAGCGGGCCGCCATCTCCATCAGGCGCAGCGCCTTGCGGTATCCCTCGGGGTGGGCCATGCCGAAGTTGCGCCGGATGTTGCTCTTGGTGTCGCGGCCCTTCTGGTGGCCGATGAGCATGACCTGGCGCTCGCCGATGGTGGCCATGCCGCCGACGATGGCCTCGTCGTCCCGGAACATGCGGTCGCCGTGGAGTTCGACGAAGTCCGGGCAGATGTAGTGGATGTAGTCGTTGGTGGTCGGCCGACGCGGATGGCGGGCCAACTGCACGCGCTGCCACGGCTCGAGCTTGGCGAAGATCTCCTTGCCCAGCTTGCGGCTCTTGGCGCGCAGGCGCTCGACCTCGTCCTTGACGTCCATGCCGCGGACGGCGGCGGAGTCCTGGAGCGTCTGGATGCGCTCCTCGAGTTCGACGATGGGCAGCTCGAAATCGAGCCACAGGGCCTTGTTCTTCCAGTCCATGCTTCCACCGATCGACGCCGGCGCCTCGGGCGGCCGGCAGCAAAAAAGAGGCCGGCGGTCCGGCCCGTCTGGTTCGCGTCAGGAGCCTAGATTTAGGCACCTGCCGGGACGGGTGTCAAGCCCAACACGCGCCCCGGCCAGCGCCTCGTCCCTAGTGGAACAGGGCCTTGACGCCGCCCCATGTCTGGCCCTCCACGGCGACCACCGGGGTGCACGTGTTCCAGGCCACCCGGAAGGACGTGTCGCGCTGGGAGCTGGTAAAGGCCGAGGTCTCGTCCCCGAGGGTCAGTTGGCCGGCGACGACGTCTCCGCTCGTGCCCACCCAGAGGTACCCGTCCGCCTCGGCTCCCACCCGCACCGACAGCGGGCCGGCCGCGAGTCCGAGGGTCAGGGGAGCGAAGTCGAAGGTGACCCACTGGAGGGCGAATCCCGCCGCGAGCGGGGCGGTCACCGAGGCGATGGGGAAATCGTTCCCGTCCAGCAGGGTGCAGCGCAGCAGGTCTCCGGTCCCCAGCGGCGCAACGCCGGCCAACGGGAAGAGGTCGGCTTTGACCAGGAAGGCCGCCGACTCGAAATGCCCGTCGCTCGTGGTGGTGAAGGTCTGACCGACCCAGGCCCGGCGGCCGTCGGGGCGCAGCCCCACGTACTCGATGTCCGGTGCGGATTCGTTCTGCAGGGTCTGCTCGCACTGGCCCCTGGCGACCTCCGCCCCCGTCAGACCCCATCCCGCCAACAGCAGCAGCCCGATGATCTTCGCGCGCATCGTCATGCCCGTCCCCCTTGGTTTCGTGTTGTCCGGTCCGGGTTCAAGTTACGGCACGGCCGGCGCCCGGACAATCGCCCGCGGCCTCACCCCCCGTGCCGGTACACGTTCAACCCCTTGACGTTGACGAATTCCAGGAGGCCCCAGCGCCCCAGCTCGCGGCCCAGCCCGCTGTTCTTCACGCCCCCGAAGGGCATGCGCGGATCGGACTTGGTGATGCTGTTGACGAAGACGGTGCCCGACTCCACCTGGCGGGCCACCCGCTCGCCGCGGTCGACATCGGCGGTCCAGACGCTGCCGCCGAGGCCGAACTCGCTGGCGTTGGCCAGGGCGATGGCCGCCGCCTCGTCCGGCACGGCGATGACCGGGGCGATGGGACCGAAGACCTCCTCGTCCACGATGCGCATGCCCGGTCGGCAACCGGACACGACCGTCGGCGGGAAGAAGCAGCCCGGGCCCGGCAGGGCCTCGCCCCCGCACAGCACCCGCGCCCCGGCGGCCACCGACTGCGCGAGCTGGTCCGCCAGCTCGGCGACCGCGCGCCGGTCGACGACGGCGCCCACGTCGGTGGCCGGGTCGGTGGGGTCGCCCACCTTCAGCGCCCCCATGCGGGCGGCGAAGCGGGCGGCGAACGCCTCGGCCACGCTCTCGACCACGATGAAGCGCTTGCTCGCGATGCAGCTCTGCCCCGCGGTGAGCATGCGCCCGGTCACGGCGCCCGCCACGGTGAAGTCCAGGTCGGCGTCCTCGAGCACGATGAACGGATCGCTGCCGCCCAGCTCGAGCACGACCTTCTTCAGGTGCCCGCCGGCCTCGCGGCCCACGTGCCGCCCCACGTCGGTGCTCCCGGTCAGGGACACGCCCTGGATGCGGTCGTCGGCGATGAGGGCCGCGACCGTCGCGTAGTCGGGCACGACCGTGCGGAACACGTTGGGCGGGAAGCCGGCCAGGGCGAAGGCCTTCTCGATGGCGAAGGCGCAGCCGGTGACGTTGCTGGCGTGCTTCAGCAGGCTCGTGTTGCCGGCGAGCAGGCCCGGCACGCCGAAGCGGAGCGCCTGCCAGAAGGGGTAGTTCCAGGGCATGATCGAGAACACGACGCCCAGGGGCTGGTGGGTGACGGTGTGGCGCAGGCCGTCGGCCGCCACCGTCTCGTCGGCCAGCCACTCGGGCGCGTTGGCGGCGTACACCTCGGCCATCCAGGCGCACTTCTCGACCTCGGCGCGGGCCTCCTTCAGGGTCTTGCCCATCTCGGCGGTGATCAGGGCGCCCCACTCGCCGGCGTGGTCGCGCAGCACCTCGGCCAGGGCCACGAAGTGGGGCGCGCGTTCGGCCACGGTCAACCGGCGCCAGGCGAGGAACGCCTCGTGGACGTCGGCCGCGACGGCGAAGACCTCGTCGCGGGACATGCGGTCCCAGGTGGCGACGACCTCGCCCGTGGCCGGATTCACCGATTGCAGCGCCATGGTTCTTCCCCTCCCGTCAGCAGGTCGTCCCCGCGCGCGGAACGGCCCTAGCCCTGTCCGAAGAAGCGCCGCTGGGGCGCCCGTATGGCCGCGGGCAGCACGGCCCGCACCCTCAATTCGCTCGTGCCCGGCAGGGCGCGCAGGCGGCGCAGGCTCTCCAGCGTGAGCGCGATGCGCCGACTCTCGGACTGCAGCAGCCAGCGGCGCCCGTCCCGCTCGACTTCCGCCACCAACGGCACCGGCTGGGCCAGGGTGGGCTCGGGCGCGAGATCCGGATCGTCGCCGCCCGGACCGTCGGCCAGGAAGGCCGGATGCCCCGGGTCGGGCTCCCCGACCTCGTCGCCGTCATCGTCGTCGGCCGCCGCCGTCGCGGCCGCCGCCTCGGCGTCCGCCTCGCGCCGGGCCGCCGCCGCCAGGGCCGCATCCGGCAGCATGGCTGCCTGGGCCACCGTCAGGCCGGCCGGCGCCGACGCGGCGGCATGCTCGGCTTCCGGCTCGGGCAGACGCAGGGGGCGCATGGGCGACGGCACGCCGAATTCCGCGAAGAGGGCCCCCAGCTGTTCGAGCCCGGCGCGGCCGGCCTGGTCGAGGTCGACGCGCAGGTAGAGGTCGCGCGTCCACAGGCCGAGCACCTCGTCGATGCGCGTGATGCGGTCGACCACGACCTCGCGCGAGTCGTCGCTGCGCACCTGCACGCGCCCGCCCACGACCACGACCGAGTCCGACTCGATGAGCTCGCGCGTCTGCTCGTACTGCTTGGCGTAGATCGTCAGGGGTACGACGCCGGTGCGGTCCTCGAAGTTGGCCCGGGCGTAGACGCGCTTGTGGCGGTCGCGGTGCTTGGTGTGGCTCGTGATGACCCCGACCAGGTCGACCCACGTGCCCTCGCCGCGGCGATGGCAGGCCGCGCACTCCTCGACGGGCAGGCTGTCGACCACCTCGCGGTACTCCTCGAACGGATGGCCCGAGAGGAAGAAGCCCACCGCCGCCCGCTCCTTGCTCAGTTCGACCAGGGGGTCGAACGGTTCGCAGGGATCGAGGGTCGGCTTGAGCAGGCCGCCGCCACCCCCGCCGCCGCCGAATAGGCTGGCCTGCCCCCCGGCCCGGTCGCGGGCGGCCTTCTGGCCGAAGGCGATGGCCTTGTCGAGGTTCTGCAGGAGCTGGTTGCGGTGCCCCGGCAGGCGATCCATGGCCCCGGCGTTGACCAGGCCCTCGAGCACCTTGCGGTTCACCTTGTGCAGGTCGACGTGCTCGGCCAGGTCGAACAGGTCGGTGAAGTCGCGGCCGAGGTCCTCGCGGCAGGCCGCGATGATGTCGATGGCCCCGGAGCCGACGCCCTTGACCGCCCCCATGCCGAAGACGATCTCGCCGTCGCGCACGCCGAACTCGGCGCGCGGGTGGTTGATGTCCGGCGGGCAGATGCGGATGCCGAGGGCCTTCACCTCGTCGATGAGCTGCGTGATGCGCTCGCTCTTGCGCATCTCGGTGCTCATGGTCGCGGCCATGAACTCGGCCGGATGGTGGGCCTTGAGCCACGCGGTCTGGATCGAGAGCAGGGCGTACGCCGCCGAGTGGCTCTTGTTGAAGCCGTACTGGGCGAAGAACTCCATCTCCTCGTACACCTCGCGCGCGACGGACTCGTCGTAGCCGCGTTCGCGCGCGCCCTCGAGGAACTGGACCTTCAGCTCCGCCATGATGTCGATCTTCTTCTTGCCCATGGCCTTGCGGAGCGTGTCGGCCTGGCCCATGGTGAAGCCGCCCATGGTCGATGCGATCTGCATCACCTGCTCCTGGTACAGGATCACCCCGTAGGTGTCCTTCAGGATGGGCTCGAGCGACGGGTGCTTGTACTCGACCTTCTTGCGGCCGTGCTTGCACTCCACGTACACCTTGTCCATGTCGGCGCCCAGGGGCCCCGGCCGGTACAGGGCGCAGATGGCCGTGATGTCGTCGTAGCAGGTGGGCGCCATCTTGCGCACCAGTTCCTGCATGCCGCTGCTTTCGAGCTGGAAGATGCCGACGGTGCGGCCCTGCTGCAGCAGGCGATAGGTCTCGGCGTCGTCGGTGGGGATCTCCTCCGCCTTCAGCACCTCGCCCGTGGTCTCGGCGATGAGCTTGAGCGCCTTGTCGATGACGGTCAGGGTGCGCAGGCCGAGGAAGTCCATCTTCAGCAGGCCGAGCTTCTCGCTCATGACCATGTCGAACTGGACGGTGATGTCGCCCTTGGTGCTCTTGTACAGGGGCGCGTGCTCGATGAGCGGGCTGGGCGTGATCAGCACGCCGGCGGCGTGGATGCCGGTGTTGCGGTTGAAGCCCTCGAGCACCCGCGCGTTGCGCATGAGCATGGCGTGCTCGGGGCTCTCCTTCTCCACGTCCTTCAGGCCCGGCGCCTCGGCGATGGCCTTCTCCAGGGTGATGCCCACCTCCTCGGGCACGAGTTTGGAGATGCGGTCGCTGTCGGCGAAGCTGAACTCGAGTACGCGGGCGACGTCCTTGATCACCGCACGGGCCGCCATGGTGCCGAAGGTGATGATCTGGCTGACGTTCTCGCGGCCGTACTTGCGCGCCACGTACTCGATGATCTCGCCGCGCTTCTCGTAGCAGAAGTCGACGTCGATGTCCGGCATCGAGATGCGTTCGGGATTGAGGAAGCGCTCGAACAGGAGCTGATGCCGGATCGGATCGATGTCGGTGATGCCCATGCAGTAGCACACGAGCGAACCCGCCGCCGAGCCGCGTCCCGGGCCCACCGGGATGTTCATGCGCCGGGCGGCGTCGATGAAGTCCCACACGATCAGGAAGTAGCCGGCGTAGCCCGTCTGCTCGATGATGCCCAGCTCGTAGGTCAGGCGTTCCTCGAGCTCCGGGGTGATGGCGCCGTAGCGCCGCTCGAGCCCCGCGCGCGCCAGATGGGCCACGTAGGCGTCGGGCGTGGCGAAGCCCGCGGGCAGGGGGAACTCGGGCAGCAACAGCTTGTCGAGCTCCATCTCGAAGTCGATCATGTCGGCCACGCGCAGGGTGTTCTCCACCGCCTCGGGCCAGTCCTGGAAGAGCTTCAGCATCTCCTCGGTCGACTTGAAGTACACCTCGGGCGTGTTGCTGCGCCAGCGGTTCGGGTCGTTGAAGGTCTTGCCCGTCTGCAGGGCCATCAGGATGTCGTGGGCCTCGTGGTGCGACCGCTCGAGGAAGTGGCAGTCGTTGGTGGCGATGATGCGGCAGCCGGTGGCCTCGGCCACCTGCGGCATGAGCTGCCGGATGCGCGCCTCCTCCTCGATGCCGTGGTTCTGGATCTCGAGGAAGTAGTTGTCGCGGCCGAGGATGTCCCGGTAGGCGCTGGCGGCCTCGATGGCCGCCTTCACGTTGCCCGAGCGCAGATGGAAGTTGGGCTCGCCGCTCATGCAGGCGGTCAGGCCGACGATGCCCTCGCTGTGCTGCGCGAGCAGCTCGCGGTCGATGCGCGGCCGGTAGTAGAAGCCCTCGAGGAAGCCGAGCGAGCTGAGCCGGACCAGGTTGGCGTAGCCCGTGGCGTTGCGCGCGAGCAGCACCATGTGGTAGCTGCGGTTGCTCTTGTCGGCGGTGCGGCAGTGCCGGTCGGCGGTGACGTAGGCCTCCATGCCGATGATCGGCTTGATGCCCTCCTTGCGGCAGTTCAGGTAGAACTCGACCGCCCCGAACATGTTGCCGTGGTCGGTGAGGGCCAGGGCCGGCTGCCCGTACTCGGCCGCGCGCCGGGCCATGTCCCTGGTCTTCATGGCGCCGTCGAGCAGCGAGAAGTCCGAGTGGTTGTGCAGGTGCACGAAGTTGGTGGGGGCGGCAGCGGGCATGGTCGTCGTTCGGTGTCCGTGGTTGCAGGTCCGGGGTCGGGCCGCCGGGCGGCGGCCGGAGTCGGTACAATAGCAGGTTCGCCGCGCCCTCTCAACCGGGGGCCGGGCAGCGGCCCGGCGCCGGCGCCGTCATTCGGTCAGAATCACCCGGATCTCGGCTTCGGCGCGGTGTCCGGCCCGGTCCGCGACGCCGATCTCCAGCCGGTGCGGGCCGGCCGGAAGGTCGTCCGGGAAGGCCACGAGCAGACGGTCCCGCGGCGGGTCCGGCTCGACGATCAGCGGCCGGCCGTCCAGCCGCACGTCGAGGGTCGCCAGGTCGAGTCCTTCGCCGCGGTCGAACACGGGCACGGGCAGCACCTGCCAGCGCGGCCCCGTCACGCCGGGCACGCCCGTCGGCGCGGCGGGCTCCACGGACACCAGGTCGGGTCCGGGCGCGAAACGCGGCGGCGCCACGTCGGCGAACGCCGCGTAGAGTCCCGGCGACCCGATGCGCACCCGGGCCTCGGGTTCGTCGGCGCGGGGCCAGGTCTCGACGAAGTCCCACTCGCGGCCGTCCCAGCGGTAGAGGCCGCGCGAGGCGGACCCGGCCACCGCCGGCGTCCCGTCCTCGCCGGTCACCGGATCACCGCCCGCCGGCAGCGCGGCCCGCGGCAGGGTCACCGGCAGCGACGCCTCGATGGGCCACGCCGCCGCCACGAACTCCCGGGCCGAACCGAGCGCCGCCAGGCCCTGGTCGGCCGCGGCCAGCCGCTGCAGGCTGTCCAGCTCCGCGGGCTGGGCGTAGACGACCAGCGGCGCCTGCACCGGGTCGCCGTCGCCCGGCCGGAACTCCAGCCGCCGCAGACCGGGCACCGCCGCGAAGACGGCCGGCTCCGGCGTGTCGAAGAAGGGGGTCACGCGGATGGCCGCGCTCGAGTCGGGCGTCGCGATGCGCAGCGCGTCGGGCACGGCCCGCCAGGCGGGCTCCGCCCCGCCGGTCCCGTCTCCGGCGCCGGCATCGGCGCCCACGACCAGGTCGAACTCCAGTTCCGTCGCGTTCCCCGCCGCATCGACCGCACGCAGCCGCACCCGGTGCGCCCCCGCGGCCAGCCCCTCGCCCTGGGGTCCCAGGAACCAGAGCTGTCCGCTGCGCCCCCGCAGGTCGTTGGCCGGATGCCGGTGCAGCCAGCGCTCGCGCACGCCGGGCACGTCGACCCACTCCAGGCGCTGCCGCGCGTTCTCCCCGAAATCGAAGCCTTCGTTGCGGCACGCGTACACCACCTGCTCGTCGACCCGCAGTTCGATCAGCGACGGCTCCAGCCGATGGGCCCGGACGTCGGCCTGCTCGACGATGCGCGCGCTCAGGGCCACCGGACCGGCGACCCGCAGGGCAGGCTGGACCCCGGTCAGGCCGTCGGCGCCTTCCAGGAGGCGGACCGCCGACGCGCCCTCCAGCCGGGCCGCGTCCGTCACCGGCCAGGCCCGCACGGCGACGATGCGCGGGGCGATCGTGTCCGGCACGGCGAAGCCCACCAGCTGGGGGTCGACCGGCCGGTTGTCGGCGTCGCGCACCTCGAAATGGAGGTGCGGCCCGCCGGTGCCGCTCTGGCCCGTCAGGCCCAGCACGTCGCCGCGGCGCACCCGGATCTCGTCGCGGCGGAACTCGAGCCGGACCCGGTACTGGCCGCTGCGGGCCCGCCGCGCCTCGACCCGGCCGCGCAGCTCGTCGTTGAAGCGCTCGAGATGGGCGTACACGTAGGTGCGGCCCGAATCGCCGCGCAGGTAGACCGCGCGGCCGTACGCCGTCGGGGTCGCCCGCACGCGGACGATCCACCCGTCCTCCACGGCCCGGGCCGGAAATCCCGTGACCGTCTGGGTCTTGAGGTCGAGACCCGCGTGGAAGCGACCGGGGCGGTACTCCATGAAGTTGCTGGTGAGGTAGCGCGTGGGCAGATCCAGGGGCCAGCGCGGGTCCGGCGACGGCGTCGGCTCGGCGGCGCGCGCGGCGGTCGGCAGGGCCAGAAGGAGAACGAGGGCCAGCAGGGGGCCGGGCTGCCCGGGGCGACGGATGCGGATCATGGGCTCAACTCCGTTTGCGGGGTGCGATTCCGTGCCGCCAAACTACAGGCACAATCGGACGGCGACAAGCGGCGGGTTTGGGTGTACGCTGTGGGGGAGGATGGAACCTCGCAGCTCCCACAAGGAATGTCCCGCCTGGGCCGGAGCCCTCCCCCCCGACCTCGCGGGCGAACCACCGGAGGGCGTCCATGGCTGAAAACACGGCCCACTGGATCGACGACATCGACGGACTGAATCTCCCCCCCAGGCGCACCTTCCTTCTCGACACGAACGTGCTCATCCACGACGCCGACTGCCTGAAGGCCTTCGAGGACAACAACCTCGTCCTGACCGTCGACGTCCTGGAAGAGCTCGACCGCTTCAAGCGCGGCAACGACGAGAAGGGCCGCAACGCCCGCCGCGTGATCCGGACCATCGACTCGCTGCGCGACGGGCAGCCCCTGAGCCAGGGCGTGCCCTTGCCCGGGGGCGGCCAGCTCTTCATCCTCGTCAAGAACTTCAACGAGTTCCTGCCCAAGGGCATGGACCGCACCATCACCGACAACCGCATCCTCGGCGCGGCCTGCGCCATGGTCAAGGCGGGCGTCGAGACGGTCTTCGTCACCAAGGACATCAACGCCCGCGTCAAGGCCGACGCCCTCGGCATCAAGGCCGAGGACTACCTGAACCGCGTGGTCAACTTCGACGAGCTCTACACCGGCTGGAGCGAACACGACGTCGACGACGGCCAGATCAACGACTTCTACAACGGCCTGCCCCTGGCCCTCGAGGCCGCCCTCTGCCCCAACGAGGGCGTGCTGCTCAAGGCCCGCGGCAACCCCAAGCACACGGCCCGCGGCATCTTCCGCGCCGAGAGCAATCTGGTCGAGCCGCTCAAGTTCGGCGACAGCCACCCCTGGGGCCTGACCGCCCGCAACCTGCAGCAGCATTTCGCCCTCGAACTGCTCATGCGGCCGGACGTGCGGCTTGTAACCATGCTCGGCCAGGCGGGCACGGGCAAGACCCTGCTGGCCCTGGCCGTCGGCCTGCAGATGGTGGCCGAGGAGAAGCGCTACCGGCGCATCATGGTCTCGCGGCCGATCATGCCCCTGGGCAACGACATCGGCTACCTGCCGGGCACGAAGGACGAGAAGCTGACCAGTTGGATGCAGCCCGTCACCGACAACCTGCAGTTCCTGGTCGACCCCAAGCTCGAGCACAGCGGCGACAAGGTGCAGTACCTGTACGACACGGGCGTGGTCGAGGCCGAGGCCGTGACCTACATCCGCGGCCGCAGCCTGCCCAAGGTCTTCATCATCATCGACGAGGCCCAGAACCTCACGCCCCACGAGGTCAAGACGGTGGTCAGCCGGGCGGGCGAGGACGCCAAGGTGGTGCTCACCGGCGACGCCTACCAGATCGACAACCCGTACCTCGACTCGTCGTCCAACGGCCTGACGTACGTGGTCGAGCGGTTCAAGAACCACCCGATCCACGGCCACATCACCCTGGCCAAGAGCGAACGCTCGGAGCTGGCGAGCCTGGCCGCCGAGCTGCTCTAGCCGTCCAGCCCCGCAACGCGGGAGCCCGGCGCTGCGGCGCCGGGCTCCTTTTTTTTCCGGAGGCTTGCCGCCCCGCCGCCGCCGCGCGTCCGCGTCGGCGCTCAGCCCCCCGCCTTCTCCGTCTCCTCGGCCCGGCGCTGACCTTCCTCCAGGAGGAATTGGCGCAGCTGGCCGAGCAGGCAGGCGTTGGCCCGCTTCACGGCCCTGGTCAGGTGCTCGTTGACGAGTTGCTGGTCCTCCCGCGCCGTCGGCGTCAGGTACTTGTTCTCGTCGACTTCGCCGAGGCACGCCTTCTGCCAGACGATGTCGCCGTCGTTGTCGCGCAGGGTCAGCCGCACGTCGACCTCGGCGATGTTGCGCGTCGGCACCGGGATGGCCGCGATGGCCACCGCGCCGAGGACCGCGGCCAGCTTGGCGCGGTCACTGCCGTCCTCGCCGAGAGCGACGCCGGCGCCCGCCCCGATGGCCCCGGTGAGCAGGAACGCCGCCGGGGAGCGCTCGAGCCGACAGGCCATGGAGAACAGATCGGCCGAGAGCGTGTACTCGGCCTGGGCCCGCAGGGGCACGAGCTCGAGCATGTGGGTCTGGGCCAGGTCCTTGGCCAGGGCTTCGCCGTACACCTGGGTCGCCGGCACCTCCCACGCCTCGTCCTTGGGATAGACGATGGTGAAGAAATGCCCCTGGCCCTGGCGCTGCTCGGGGGGCCGCATGTCCGTCACGGCGTCGATGTACACCGCCGGCATCTTCAGGTTGCGGAGCTGGAAGTCGAGGGCTTCGTCGGGATAGACGAACACGATCTTGTCGGCGCCGCCGCACGCGCCGAGGCCCAGCAGGACCGGCAGGAGCAGGACCGCCGGCAACAGGCGGCGCGAGACGGAGGAAGAGGCTCGGTGCATGGCTTCTCCGGGTCGGGGTTGGCCGGGGCCCCCGCGGGACCCGCATGGTCTCAATCTAGGGTCTGGCCCGGCGCGGGGCCAGCCCGCTCACGCCGGATCGTCGGCGCGCCGCCCCAGCCGCAGCACCAGGACCGTCACGACGAGGGCCCCGAGTCCGAGCGAGATCCAGGGCGACACGCCGTAGCCCACGGGCAGGTACCCCACCAGGGCGGCGACGGCCGCGATGCTCAGGGCGTACGGGAGCTGCGTGCGCACGTGGTCCACGTGGTCGGAGCCCGTGGCCAGGGACGACAGGATCGTCGTGTCGGAAATGGGCGAGCAGTGGTCCCCGAAGACGGCGCCGGCCAGGACGGCGCTCACCGAGGCCAGGTGGATGTGGGTCGCCGTGACCGGGTCGAGCCCGGCGTCCACCGGCAGCTGCAGGCCCAGCTGGTAGACGATCGGCATCAGGATGCCCATGGTGCCCCAGCTGGTGCCGGTGGCGAAGCTCACCGCCGCCGCCAGCACGAACACCAGGATCGGCAGCAGCCGCGCCGAGAGCCCGCCGCGCGCCGCCTCGATCAGGAAGTCGGCCGTCCCCAGGGCGTCGCACACCGCGCTCAGCGACCACGCCAGCAGCAGGATCGCGATGGCCACGACCATGGACTTCGCGCCCTCGACGAAGGCGTCCAGGGCGTCGGCCAGATCGTGCCGGCGGGTGGCGGTGGTCAGGGCGATGGCGAGGCCGGCCCCGGCCAGCGCGGCCCACATGAGCACCGCGAAGCTGTCGGCGTTGTCCAGGGCCTCGCGCACCCCCGGCGCCGCGATGCCCTTGGCCGACGCCGCGGCGCGCCCGTTCAGGTACAGCCCCAGCGCCGTGGTCACGATGACCGCCAGGATCGGCACCCCGGCCACCAGCGGATGCACCGGATCGTCGCCCGACGCCGCCGCGGCCACCGGCGCGTCGCTGGCCGGTTTGGCCCCCGGTCGCAGGACGTGCCCCTCGTGCAGGGCGCGGCGCTCGGCCCGCAGCATGGGCCCGAAGTCGCGGCCGCTCAGGGCGACCAGGTACACCATCAGCAGCGTCAGCAGCGGGTAGAAGCTGTAGGGGATCGTCTCGAGGAAGAAGGTGTAGGCGCGGCTGCCCTGGTCGAGCTTGGCCATGGCCTCCTGGATCAGGCCGACCTCGAAGCCGATCCAGGTCGAGATGATGGCCACGGTCGTGACCGGCGCCGCGGTGCTGTCGACCAGCCAGGCCAGCTTCTCGCGCGAGATGCGCAGGCGGTCGGTCAGCGGCCGCATCGTCGCGCCCACCAGCAGGGTGTTGGCGTAGTCGTCGAAGAAGATCACCGTGCCCATGGCCGCCGTGGCGGTCTGGCCGCCGCGCCGTCCGCCCACGCGGGCGCTGAGCCAGTGCACGATGCCCTCGGTGGCGCCACTGCGCGAGAGCACCCCGACCATGCCCCCGAGGATGGCCGTGAACATGAGGATCGCGGCATGGTCGTGGTCGGCCAGGGCGTCGACGAGGTGCGTATCGCCCACGCGGAGCAGCGCCGTCAGGGGATTGCCCTCGAGGATGACGACCCCGGTGAACAGGCCCAGGAAGAGGGCCGGCAGCACCTCGCGCTTCCACAGGGCCAGCCCGATCGCCAGCACCGGCGGCACCACCGACAGCCAGCCGTGGTGGGCGGCGGCCGCCGCCTCGGCTTCCGGCGCCCCGAAGGCCGCGCCGGCCAGCCCTGTCAGGGCGGCCGCGACGGCGCCGACGCCGAGCCAGGACAGGGTTCCGCGCAGACGGCTACGCATCGGGCGCCCCGCTCTCGTCGCGGGCCCAGGCCAGGTAGGCCGCGTCGACGTGGTCGGCCGACCACGCCACCACCTGCGGCACGTCGAAGGGGTGCTGCAGCTTCAGCTCCCCGACGAAGAGCTCGTAGCGGGCGGGCAGCACCTTGAAGACCACCGCCACCTCCTCGGCGCGCTCGAGCGTTCCCTGCCAGCGGTAGAAGGAGACCAGATCGGCGCCCACCTGGGCGCACACGGCCAGGCCGGCGTCGACCAGCAGGCGCGCCGCCGCCTCGGCCGGTTCGCGCCCGGGGAAGGTCGTCATCACCACGCGCAGATCGTCAGCCACGGCCCACCTCCCGTGCGGTCGCCGCGAGGATCGCCAGCATCTCCCCGTGCAGCCCCGGCGCCGCGGCCAGGATGTCGCTGAAGTGCAGGGGCCCGGCCACGCCGTCGTGCCCCGTCACCACGGCCCCCGCCTCGCGGGCGATCAGGGTGCCGGCGGCCGTGTCCCAGGGCCGCAGCCGCGTCTCCCAGTAGCCGTCGAGCTTGCCGGCCGCCACGTGCACCAGATCCACCGCCGCGCTGCCCGCGCGCCGGACCCCGTGGCAGCGCCGCTTCAGGAAGGCCGCCACGCGCCCGGTGGCCAGATCCACCTCGTCGTCGCGCACGTAGGGGAAGCCCGTGGCCAGCAGCGCCGCGTCGAGGGCCACCGGCGCGCGCCGGGCCAGGGAGGCGCGCGTACCGTGCCGCGGCCGCTCGCCCACCGCACCGCCCGCCCGGTGGGCCAGGTAGAGCTCGTCGAGATAGGGAGCGTAGACCAGGCCGAGAGCCAGGCCGTCGGCGTCGGCGCAGGCGATGCTCACGGCGAAGACCGGATGCCCGTGGGCGTAGTTCGTGGTGCCGTCGAGGGGGTCGATGTACCAGGTGCGGCCCGAGCCGCCCTCCCGATGCCCCCCTTCCTCGGCCTGCACCGTGTCGTCGGGGAAGTGGCGGGCGATCCCGGCCACCAGCATCTCCTCCACGCGGCCGTCCAGCTCGGTGACCAGTTCGGTGGCCTGCTTGGCGGCCACGGTCCCCACATGCCCCATGCTGTCCAACAGCAGGGCGCCGGCCGCCAGGGCCAGTTCGCGCACGGGAAGGAGCTGCTCGGACAGGTTGTCGGACATGGGGATCGGCTCTCCGGCTGGTGTCGGGACGGCGGGCGAACCGGGGCATCATACGGGAGCCCCCGCCCCACCTCAACCGCCAATCGCCGCGCCCCCGGCCGCCCCGGCAGGGGGTTGACTTCCCGCCCTTTGGCCTTAGCTTTTGGTCCGGAAGACCTGAACCCCGAACGCCACGGCGGCGACCCGCGCGACGGGCCCGCAGGAAGGTGCGTCATGAAAGAGAAGATCCAGGCCGTGCTCGACGAGATCCGGCCCGCGCTGCAGGCCGACGGCGGCGATGTCGAGTTCATCGACTACAACGACGGCATCGTCACCGTGCGCATGCAGGGCGCGTGCGGCAGCTGCCCCATGAGCATCATGACCCTCAAGCAGGGCATCGAGGCGCGCATGAAGGAGCGCATCCCCGAGGTCGTGGCGGTCGAGCAGATCTGACCCGCCCCGCCCCGAGAACAGGACGGCGACCCCGGCGGGTCGCCGTCTTCGTTTCGCGCGCCGCGCCGGCCGCCTCAGGATCCCGCCAGCACCTCGATCTTCACGTCGGTCAGCCCGGCCCGGACGAAGTCCAGTTCCTCGGCCGCCCGCCGGCTCAGGTCGATGATGCGGCCCTCCACGAAGGGCCCCCGGTCGTTGATGCGGACGACCACCGCCCGCCGGTTGACCAGGTTGGTGACCCGGACCCGGGTCCCGAACGGCAGGGTGCGGTGCGCGGCGGTGAGCAGGTCCTGGCGGAAGGTCTCGCCGCTGGCCGTGAGCCGCCCCTCGAAGCGGTCGGCGTAGAAGCTGGCCTGCCCCGTCTGCACGTCGCCGAAGCCGCCGATCTCGGCCGGATGCCGGCTCGAGGCCGCGCAGCCGCCGAGGGCGCCCGCCAACACGAGCACGGGCACGACCCCGGCCATCGTCAACCGCGACCTCCGCATGCCTCCTCCTAGTCCCGCGCCGGCCGCGTGAACAGCCAGGCGCCGTCGTTCGGCGGCTCGGACGCCGCCTCCCAGCCCGCCTCCCCGAAGCCGAGCAGGTCGGCGGGCCGGCGGACCTTCCGGGTGAAGATCCAGCGCACCATGGCGCCCCGCGCCATCTTGGCGTACACCGGCGCCGTCTTGAGGCGCCCGTCGGACAGGGTCTCCTTGAAGACCGGCGACACCACCGGACCGCGCAGCGCCCCGACGTCCAGGGCCTTCGTGTACTCCTGCGCGGCCAGGTCCAGCACGGGTTCGCCCTCGCCCAGGCGTTCGTTCAGGGCCGCCGTCAGGCGCGGCCGCCACCAGGCGGTCAACGACGCGGCGCGCGGCGGGCGGAACCGGCTGCCCATCTCGAGGCGGTACGCGGCCACGAGGTCGCACGGGCGCAGCAGGCCGTACAGCCCCGACAGGATCACCAGCCGCGCCTGGGCGTCGCGCCGGGCGGCGGCCGTCCATTCCCCGGGCGCCACGTGCTTGTAGACGAGGCCGGTGAAGGCGAAGAGGGCCGGGGCCCGCGGTTCGTCCGCTGCGCCCCAGCGGGCGAGCATCGCGCGGGTCTCGTCGACCAGCCGGGGCCCGAGACCCATCTGCCGGGCCAGGTCGCGGGGGCCGAGGCGGGCCAGCCGGGCCGCGAGGTCGGCGGCCTCGGCCGCGAACGCGGGTTCGGTGGGCGACAGGCGCGCCGGGACCGGCGCGTCCGGATCCATGGTCTTGGTGCTGTTGAGCAGGACGAGCACGGTGCGGGCTCCTCGCGGGTACGGCCGGCGGCGGCAGGACTGGGGACCGGCATCTTACCCGACGGGCGCCGGGGTGCAACCCCTATCGGGCCGCGCGGGTGGCCGGCACGGGCGCCGGGACCAGGTCCAGGGCGAGGGTGAAGGTGCTGCCCTGGCCGGGCGCGCTCGCGACGCGGATCCGCCCCTGCATCAGGTCGACGATGGCCCCGGCGATGGCCAGGCCCAGGCCCGCCCCGCCGTAGCTGCGGGAGAAGCCCTCCTCGGCCTGCATGAAGCGAGTGAAGAGACGGTCCACCACGTCGGGCTCCATGCCGATCCCGTCGTCGCGGACGGAGATCTCGAGACGCCGCGTGTCCGGGGCGGCACCGCCCGACGCGGTGCCCGACGCGGTGTCCGACGCCGTGTCCGCCGCCCTGGCCGCGAGCTCCACCGACCCGCCTGGCGCGAACTTCACGGCGTTGCCCCCCAGGTGCAGCAGGGCCTTCTGGAGCAGGGCCGCGTCGCCCAGGAGGCAGAGATCGTCCGCGTGGTCCACCGCGACGTGCAAGGTCACGCCCGCCGCGGCCGCCGCCGGACCGAGCTGCCGCGCGACCTCCTGCAGCACCACCCGCGGCAGGAACGGCCGCTGCACCGGCGCGACCCGCCCGGCCTCCATTTCGGAATAGTCGAGGATGTTCGTGATCAGCCGCAGCAGGTTGTCCGCCGAGGTGCCCACCATGCCCACGCAGCGATCCTGCCGCGGGTCCAGGGTGGTCCGTTCGAGCAGGCTGGCCGCGGCGATGATGCCGTTCAGGGGCGTGCGGAGTTCGTGGCTCATGGTCGCCAGGAAGCGGCTCTTGGCCCGATTCGCCTCCTCGGCTTCCCCCCGGGCCGCCTCGAGGTCGGTCTCGCGCGCGGCGATGCGCTCGCGCATGGCGGCGAACGAGGCCACCAGACCGCCGATCTCGTCGGGACCCGCCGCCGGCAACGCGCCGTCCCGCCGTCCGGCCGCCAGCTCCCGCGCCGCCGCCTGCAGTTCCCGCGCCGGCCGGATCACCGCCAGATCGACGAAGGCGGCCACCACCAGGAAGGCGAGCAGCGAACTGACCATCACCATGAGCACCACGTAGCGGTCCTGGCGCACCTGCGGCGCCGTGGCCCCGGCCAGATCCAGCCGCAGGGCCAGGGTTCCGAGCAGGGCCCCGTCGTTCGCGATGGGGCAGTCCACCGCCACCACGCCCGGGTCCGCCGTCGGCGCGGGCGCCCGCAGGGGGTACAGGCGCCGCCCCTGCGGATCGACCAGCTCGAGCCCGCGCCACAGGGGGTGCCGCGCCTCGAGCACCCGGAAGGTCTCGTGGATCGCCGCGTACTGGCGCTGCAGGATGTAGGTGCTGATGCTCTCGCCGAGGGTCTGCAGGTGCGAACGCGTCTGGGCCAGGGTCGTCTGCTCGGCGGCGGCGCGGGCGGCGGGTTGCCAGACCGCCTCCACGTAGACGAGCTGCACCACGAAGAGGGCCGCCAGCAGGCCCAGCACGCGCGGCCGCAACGACCGCATCCGCGAGCAGCGATGCGGGGAGCCGGCGGCCAGGTCGTTCGGCGTCGCGGACACGGGCCACCGTCCTATTCGACGTAGAATTCTTCGAGATGGAGTTCGCGCAGGGGCGCGTAGTCCTCGCCGCTCGCCGCCACAGCCTCGCCGATGGGCACGTCCTTCAGCAGCGCCCGCCCGGTTTCGGTCTCGTTCAGGGCGAGGAACGCCGCCCGCACGGCGGCCCGGACCTCGGCCGGCACCCGCGGGTGCGCCACGACCGGATGCGGCGGACAGCGCCGCGTCTCGTACAGGACCCGCAGGGCGTCGCGCACGTCGGGCTCCTGGCGTTTCAGGGTGCCCATGACCCCGCCGGCGGCGGCCGACACGCCCAGGACCACATTCATGTAGGACGAGGTGTGCGTCTGGGCGTAGGTCGCCCTGAAGTCGAGTCCGAACCGGCGCGTCAGCTCCGCCCGCATGAGCAGCGACGCCCCCAGCGCGTTGGGCGCCGGAAAGGCGATCTCCTGGCCGGCCAGGTCCGCCACCTCCCGGTAGGGGCTGTCCTCCCGCACGACGAGGACCCCGAAGAGTTCGCGTGAGCCGTCGCGCACGAGGGGCTCGTAGCCCTGGCTCTCCATGGCCACCAGCGCGTGGTAGGGGTTCATGTAGGCGAAATCGAACTCGCCGGCCTGGAAGCTCTTCTCGAAGACCGGAATGCGCGCCGACCCGGCCATCTCCAGGGTCACGCCGGACCGCGCCGACACCTCGGCCAGGATCGGTCCCCAGATCTCGGCCAGCCGCCGCGCCTCGAACTGGGGTACCACCCCGAACGAGTACGTCTCGCCGGCGCTGGCGCGGGGTCCCGGCAGGAGGATCATCAGGAGCAGGACCGCCGGCCAGGGCAGGCCACGTCGGCGGGAGGGGCAGTGCGGCAGCATGGGAACGTCTCCGATCGGTGCGGTGGTCCGGGGCGGGCCGCTGCCCGCCCCCCCCCGCAGATCGGCGTTCATGCAGGAATCTTTAGCCGCTACTCCTCCGAAATGCCGGCCCAGGTGCGCAGGAGGCGGTGGTCGTCCGTGGTCAGGCGCCCTTCCGGATGGACGAGGACGTAGAACGGCGGCGGCATTTCCGATTGCTTCACCGCCTGCCAGATCTTGCGCTGGGCCTCTTCCTGCTCGCGCAGGCCGAGCTGGTTCCAGGTCGAGAAGTTGAGCTCGGCCCGGGCCTCTTTGATGTCGTGGGCCACCAGCCAGGACACCGGCGCCACCTTCCCGTACCAGGGAATCCGCGATTCGTGGGAATGGCAGTCGAAGCAGGCCCGGCGCAGCACGTCCTCCACGGGCCGCGGCGCCGCCAGCGGTCCGCCGGCCGGCGGATTCACCAGATCGACGGGCACGAACTGGGCCGCCCCCAGCAGGACGATGGTGATGACGAAGAGCTGCCTGAGGGTGATCGTGACGCGCATGGTCGCCTCCCTGCTCGAGCGGCGCGGCGTCTTCCCGTCCCGGACGGGCCCGCGCCGCGCACCTGCCGTGCGGCCCGCGCCGCACTTCATGCTTTCGGCGAGGTTTCGGCCGCAACACGTTGTCCCTGTAGAAAAAACAGCCCCGACATGCATCGGGGCTGTCTTCAGGTTCCGCGTGCGGGCCGCCTGCTCCGCATCGCTCCGCGGCGATCCGCCGGCCAGGGCCTAGAAGCGGATCTGCCGGAAGATGATCAGCGCCATCCGGTGGAAGGCGTCCGGCACGACCCCCAGGACGATGATGATCAGGGCCAGCACGCTGGACATCATCACCGACACCATCTCCCGGCCGGCGTAGCTGTCCTCGGCCGGCTCCTTCATGTACATGACCACCAGCAGGCGCAGGTAGTAGTAGACCGAGATCAGCGAGTTGATGACGCCGATGATGGCCAGCGGGATCAGCCCCGCCTCCACCACCGCCGAGAAGAGATAGAACTTGGCCATGAACCCGACCATGGGCGGAATGCCCGCCAGCGAGAGCAGGGCCACCGCCAGGGTGGCGGCCGCCACGGGCTGGGTGCGGCTCAGGCCCGCGAAACGGCTGATGTCCGTCGCCTCGTCGCCCTGCCCCCGGCCCAGGATGTTGATGATGCCGAAGGCGGCCAGGTTCATCAGGCTGTACCCGATCAGGTAGAAGAGCATGGCCGAGCCGGCCGACTCGCCGATGGCCTGGCTCGACATCATGGCCTGCGAGCCGCCCTGGGTGGGCGAGAGCAGGGCCAGGATGCCCAGCATGAGGTAGCCGGCGTGGGCCACGCTCGACCAGGCCAGCATGCGCTTGATGTTGCTCTGGGCCAGGGCCACCAGGTTGCCCATGCTCATGGTGAGCACGGCCAGGGCGGCCAGGACCGGGTACCAGGCGAAGCCCAGCTGCGGCTGCATGAGGATGGCGAAGCGGATCAGGATGGCGAAGCCGGCCGCCTTGATGCCCGTGGCCATGAAGCCGGTGACGTAGCTGGGCGCGCCGTCGTACACGTCCGGCGTCCACATGTGGAACGGCACCAGGGCCACCTTGAAGCCGAAGCCCACCAGCATCAGGCCGGTGCCCAGGCCCACCAGCAGGTGGTCGGGCTGGCCGGCGGTCATGGCCCGCGCGATGTCGGCGAAGCCGGTGCCGCCGGCGAAGCCGTAGATCAGGGCCATGCCCATGAGCAGGAAGGCCGACGAGAAGCCGCCCAGGATGAGGTACTTGAAGCCGGCTTCGGAGCTGCGCACGTCGCCGCGCACGCCGCCGACCATGATGTACGTGGCCAGGCTCATGGTCTCCAGGCCGAGGAAGACGGCCATCAGGTCGTTGGCCGCGGCCAGCACCATCATGCCCAGGATCGTGAACAGCAGCAGCGGGTAGAATTCGGGCCGGTAGCGGCCGTCGCGGTCGAAGATGCCGGTGGCGAAGATCGTGGTCACGACGCCGATCGCCGCGAAGACGAAGTTGAAGAAGCGCGTGAAGTCGCTGGCCAGCAGCATGCCGCTCAGCAGGGGTCCGTCGCTCTTCTCGCCGATGAACTGCAGCAGCACCGCCACCGAGAGCACCAGGATGGTCAGGTAGCTGAGGTGGTCCTTCTTCAGGGTCCGCACGAAGGCGTCGAAGAGCATCACCAGCAGGCCGCCGCAGGCCACCACCAGATAGGGCAGCAGCGCCCCCGTCTCGGCCGCGAGATTCGTCACCTGGAATTCGTTCATCACTGACCTTCCGTGTCCCGGATCACGAAGCCCGGGTTCGAAGCCGACGTTTCACCGGTGTGCAGGGCGTGCTGGCCCGGCTGCGCGAAGGGCGCCATGACCTTGTCGATGCTGGGACCGAGGCGATCCAGCACCAGGCCCGGCTGCACCCCCAGCCAGAACATGAACACCACGAGAGGCACCAGCACGACCATCTCGCGCAGGCTCAGGTCGGGCAGGCCCTCGTTCTTCTCGTTGCTGCGCTTGCCGAGGAAGACCCGCTGGTACATCCACAGCATGTAGATGGCGCCGAGCACCACGCCCGTGGCCGCGAGCACGGCGAGCAGGCGTCCGTGCAGGGCCTGGGAGCTGAAGGTGCCGAAGAGGATCATGAACTCGCCCACGAAGCCGGCCAGGCCGGGCAGGCCGATGCTGGCCAGGGTCGCGATCATGAAGAAGACGGCGTACAGCGGCATGCCGTGGGCCAGGCCGCCGAACTCGGCGATCTCGCGGGTGTGGCGCCGCTCGTAGATGACGCCCACCAGGAGGAAGAGCGCGCCGGTGCTCAAGCCGTGGGCCAGCATCTGGAAGATGCCGCCGGCGACGCCGGTCTGCGAGAGCGAGAACAGGCCCAGCACCACGAAGCCGAGGTGGCTGACCGACGAGTAGGCCACGAGCTTCTTGACGTCCGGTTGCACCAGGGCCACCAGGGCGCCGTAGATGATGCCGATCACCGCCAGGGTGTTGATCAGCGGCGCGAAGTGGGCCACGCCTTCCGGGAACAGGGGCATGGCGAAGCGCAGCATGCCGTAGGTGCCCATCTTCAGCAGCACGCCGGCCAGGATGACCGAGCCCGCGGTGGGCGCCTCGACGTGGGCGTCCGGCAGCCAGGTGTGCAGCGGAAAGAGCGGCACCTTGATGGCGAAGGCCAGGAAGAACGCGGCGAAGAGCCACAGCTGGGCGCCGCGCGCGATCTCCAGGTTCAAGAAGTCGGTCAGGTTCATGCTGCCGGCCTGGAAGTACAGCCAGATGATGCCCACCAGCATGAAGACCGAGCCCACCATGGTGAAGATGAAGAACTTCACCGCCGCGTAGATGCGCCGCTGCCCGCCCCAGATGCCGATGATGAAGTACATCGGGATCAGCATGGCTTCCCAGAAGACGTAGAACAGCAGCATGTCCCGGGCGAAGAAGGTGCCCAGCATGGCCGCCTGCAGGAAGAGCACGAAGCCCAGGAAGTTGCTCACGCGGTCGGTCACGGCCTTCCAGGTGGACAGGATCACCAGGGGCCCGAGGAAGGTGGTCAGCATCACCAGCACGAGGCTGATGCCGTCCATCCCCAGGTGGTAGGAGATCCTGCCGTTGAAGAGCCAGGCCACCCGTTCGACGAACTGGTCGTCCCCGCGGCCCGCATCGAAGTGGAACCACAGGTGCAGCGACAGCACGAAGTCGGCGATCGCCACCGCGAGGGCGAAGAGTCGGGCCTGCGCCTCCCACCTGACCACGGTCCACAGCAGCAGCGCGCCGACCAGGGGCAGGAACGTGACCCAACTCAGGATGTGATCCGTAATGAACGACAAACCAGCGTCCTCCTAGCCCGAGAAACTGAGGTACAGGACGAAGACCGTGACCCCGATGGTGAACGACCACGCGTAGAAGCGGATCATCCCGTTCTGGAACAGCCGCAGCACCGAACCCAGCACGGCCACGGCCAGGGCCGAGCCGTTGACCAGCAGGCCGTCGATGAGCCCGGCGTCGACGCTCTTCCACAGCACCGTCCTGCTCAGCCAGTAGCCCGGCCGGATGAAGGCGCCCTCGTAGGCCTCGTCGACGTAGTACTTGTTGAGCAGCACCTTGTGGGGCCAGCCGCCCCCCATCTTCTGGAACGTCTCGGCCACGCCCACGCGCCTGGCGTAGACCAGGTAGCCGAGCAGCAGGCCCAGGATCCCCCAGGCCAGCGAGGCCCCGGCCAGGATCCACTCCATGGTGGTGTCGTGGGCGCCGTGGGCCGCCTCGCCGCCATGGGCGGGCGCCGCATGGCCGTCGTCGTGCCCGGCCGCGGTGGCCGCCATGGCGCCAGCGTCGTGACCGGTCGGCGCGTGGGCATCCGCGGCGTGGTCGCCGGCCGCCTGCTCGTCCGCGGCATGGGTCTCGGCGGCAGGATTCTCCGCGGAATGGGTCTCCGCGGCCGGGGTCTCCGCCCCGTGCGCGTCCACCAGGTGCGCGCCGGCCCCGTGGGCGTCGGGCGCCACCTCGTGGCGGGCGAAGACCGGCTCGAGCCACTGCTCGAAGTGGGCGCCGCCGCCCATGAAGTGCGGGATGCCGACCCAGCCGCCGACCACCGACAGCACCGCCAGGATCACCAGCGGCATCGTCATCGTCGCGGGCGACTCGTGGATGTGGTGCTTCACCTCGGCGCTGGCCCGGTTCTCGCCGAAGAAGGTCAGCACGACCAGCCGCATCATGTAGAAGGCCGTCAGGCCCGCGCCCAGGAAGCCCAGGGCCCACAGCAACGTGTTGCCGCTGCTCCAGGTCTTCCACAGGATCTCGTCCTTGGAGAAGAAGCCGGCCAGCGGGAAGATCCCGGCCAGGGCCAGGGTGCCGACCATGAAGGTCGCGAAGGTGACGGGCAGCTTCTTCCGCAGCCCGCCCATGACCCGCATGTCCTGCTCGTCGCTCATAGCGTGGATCACCGAGCCGGAACCGAGGAAGAGCAGGGCCTTGAAGAAGGCGTGGGTCATGACGTGGAAGATGCCCATGGCGAAGGCGCCGACACCGCAGGCGAGCATCATGTAGCCCAGCTGCGAGACGGTCGAGTAGGCCAGCACCTTCTTGATGTCGTTCTGGGTCAGGGCGATGGTCGCGGCGAAGATCGCCGTCACCGCGCCCACCACCGCGACGACGTTCATGGCCGTCGGCGCCAGCACGAAGAGGAAGTTCATGCGCGCGATCATGTAGACGCCCGCCGTGACCATGGTCGCCGCGTGGATCAGGGCCGACACGGGGGTCGGGCCCGCCATGGCGTCGGGCAGCCAGATGTAGAGCGGGATCTGGGCCGACTTGCCCGTGGCGCCCACGAAGAGCAGCAGGCAGATCAGGGTCGCGGCCGGAGCCAGCGTGCCGGCGTGGGCCTGCAGCACCCGGAAGCTCAGCAGCCCCTCGCCCACGCCCAGGTGCGGCAGCAGGGTGGCGCCGATGACGAACATGCCCAGCAGGAAGCCGAAGTCGCCGATGCGGTTCACCACGAAGGCCTTCTTGCCGGCCGCCGCGTTGGCCTCCTCGCCGAACCAGAAGCTGATCAGCAGGTACGAGCACAGCCCGACGCCCTCCCAGCCCACGAAGAGCATCAGGAGGTTCTCCCCCAGCACCAGCGTCATCATGGCGAAGATGAACAGGTTCAGGTAGGTGAAGAAGCGGGGAAAGCCCTTGTCGTGGGACATGTAGCCCAGCGAGTAGATGTGGATCAGGAAGCCGACGCCCGTGACCACCAGCGCCATGACGCCGCTGAGCGGGTCCATGGCGAAGCCGAGGTCGACCTGCAGGTTGCCGAAGCCGATCCAGGTCGTCACGATGTCGTTGACGAAGCGGGCCTCGGCGGGCATCCCCGCCAGCCGCAGGAAGACCGTCAGCGACAGGGCGAAACTGATCCCGACCGCGGCGCAGGCCAGCAGTCCGGCCACCTGGCGGGGCAGCCGGCGGTTCAGCAGACCGTTCACCGCCGCCCCCAGCAGGGGCACCAGCACGATCCATCTGAGCAACATTTCCGTCGTGTGGCTCTCCACGGCTACTCCATCAGGGTTTTGAGGTCATCGACGTTGACGGTGCGGCGGCGGCGGAAGATCTCCACCAGCAGGGCGAGCCCGATGGCCGCCTCGGCGGCCGCGACCGCGAAGTTCATGAGCACGAAGACGTGGCCGCCGGCGTCGCCGTTCTGGCGGGCGAAAGCGGCGAAGACGATGTTCACGCTGCTGAGCATGAGCTCGACGCACATGAGCATCACCAGGGTGTTCCGGCGCACGACGAAGCCCACCATGCCCGTCAGGAAGATCACCGCCGCCAGCAGCAGGTAGTGGGTCAGCGTTATTTCCACGGCAGCTTCCTTTCTTCCTTGCCCAGGGCCAGGGCGCCGATCAGGGCCACCAGCAGCACGATCGAGATCAGTTCGAAAGCCAACAGGTACCGGCCGAGCAGGAGGCTCGCCACGTGGGACGGACCGCCGAACCCCGCCGCCGGCGCCGGGCCGAAGGCCGTGCTCCCGTTGCCCTGCAGGTAGCCGCCGATCATCACGACCACGGCCAGGGGCGGGATCGCCACGGCCGGCCACAGCGGCAGCTTCAACAGCTTGCGCTCGCCTTCGAGCTCGGGGCCCTGCAGCATCATGATCACGAAGAGGAAGAGCACCATGATCGCGCCCGCGTAGACCAGCACCTGCAGCACGGCGAGGAAGGGCGCGTGCAGCAGCGCGAAGATGCCCGAGGCCGCGATGAACGAGAAGATCAGCCACACCGCCGACACCACGGCGCTGCGCTGGAAGACGGTCATCAGCCCGCCCAGCACCATCATCGCGCCGCAGAACCAGAACAGGAAAGCTTCCATGTCACATCCCTTTCGCGGCTACTTCAGCGTGCCGTCGGTCGTGTTGTTCAGGAGGAAGTCCTTGTCGACGACGAACTTCTCCCGCTTGTCGGCGGCGATCTCGTAGATGCCCGTGTCCAGCCGGATCGCGTCGCAGGGGCAGGCCTCCTCGCACAGCCCGCAGTACACGCAGCGCAGCAGGTCGATGTCGAACGAGAGCGGATACTTCTCGATGGTCGGGTCCGGATGTTCGGCCGCGACGATCTTGATGCAGTCGGCCGGGCAATAGGTCGAGCACATCTGGCAGGCCACGCAGCGGGGCGTGCCGTCCTCGCGCTGCATCAGCCGGTGCCGGCCGCGGAAGCGGTCGCCGTAGACGCGCTTCTCCTCCGGGTACTGCATGGTGGGCATCTCGTCGGTGGCGAAGACGTTCCGCACCAGGTGCTTCATCGTCACCGCGAGCCCCTTGACCACCTCGACGAGGTAGATCGACTCGAGGAAGTTCGTCTTCTTCGAGCCCGCTTCCTTGGGCAATCCTGCGAAGTTCATGTCACTCCTCGTCGAACGCGTTCTATCACACCAGCGCCATCACCACGGCGGTGACGACGAGATTGGCCAGTCCCAGGGGCAGCATGACCTTCCACCCCAGGTGCATCAGCTGATCGTAGCGGAACCGCGGCAGCGTCCAGCGCACCCAGATGAACAACCAGGCGAAGAACACGACCTTGCCGACGAAGGCCGCGATCTGGAAGATGGTCGCCACCAGTTCGGCGCCCTGCGGCCCGATGGCCCAGGGCTTGAGCAGCAGGCCGCCGGCGGCCGCCACGGCCACCACGAACCACAGGCCGGCGCCGAGCACGGGCTCGCGGTCGCGGGCATCGCCGAACTTGCCCTTCTCCTTCTGCACCCGCCGCATGAAGAGCATGGCGAAGACGACGCTGACGAGGGCGATGCCGACGAGCTTGAGGGTCAGCAGCAGGCCGGCGTGGGCCTCGAGGGCCGGCCGGGGCAGCCACGGGATCTGGTAGCCGCCGAAGTAGAAGGCCGTGATCAGCGCCGCGCCCACCACCATGTGGCAGTATTCGGCCATGAAGAACAGGGCGAACTTCAGCGAGCTGTACTCGAGGTGGAAGCCGGCCACGATCTCCGATTCGCCCTCGGGCAGGTCGAACGGGTTGCGGTTCGTCTCGGCGAAGACCGCCGTGATGAAGAGCACGAAGCCCAGCGGCTGCACCACCACGCCCCACTTGGGCAGCACGCCCCAGATCAGGTCGCCCTGGCCCGCGACGATGTCGGTGATGCGCAGGCTCGAGAAGATCAGGAAGATGCCCATCAGGGCCAGGCCCATGCTGATCTCGTAGCTGATCATCTGGGCCGAGGCCCGGATGCCGCCGAGGAAGGTGAACTTGTTGTTGGAGGCCCAGCCGCCCATGACCACGCCGTAGGTGCCGAGGCTCGCCACCGCCAGCACGTACAGCGCCCCCACCTGCAGGTCGGCCACCACCAGCGGAATCTTCTTCCCGGCGATGGTGATGTAGTCGCCGAACGGGATCACGGCGTACGAGCTGACGGCCACGGCCATGGCCAGCCAGGGCGCCAGGTTGTAGAAGGCCCGGTGGCGCGCGGCGGGCTGCACGTCCTCCTTGAACAGGAGCTTCAGCACGTCGGCGATGGGATGCACCAGTCCGGCCAGGCGCACGCCGGCGATGCCCGCGCGGTTCGGCCCGGTGCGGTCCTGGATGAAGGCCGCGCCCTTGCGCTCGGCCCAGATCAGCACCGGCACCATCCCCATGATCAGCGCGAACATGAAGACGATCTTGGCCAGCGATTCCAGCACGATCGGCATCAGCCTTCACCTCCGGTGGGCGTTCCGCTCGCCGCCGTGGCCGGGGCGAGGCCCAGCGCCGGGAGCTTGTTCAGGTTCACGTCGGCGAGGCCGAGGGCGGCGGCCAGGTCCTGGCGCAGGGCCTTGAGGCTGCCGGGGGCGTCGTCGCCCTTCAACTCGGCCAGGATCCGCCAGTCCTCCCGCGCGCTGCCGGGGCGGACGACCGCCTGCTGGAAGCGCTGCAGCCGGCCGTCCTTGTTGACGAAGATGCCGGTCTTCTCGGCCCAGGACGCGCCGGGCAGCACCAGCGCCGCCGCCTGCGCGGTCGCGTTGGCGTGGGTGCCCACGTAGATCACCTTGCCGTGGCCGGCGATGGCGCCCGCGACGGCCTCGTCCGCGGCCGGATCGCCGCCCAGCACCAGCACCGCACCGCTCGCGCCCCGGATCGCCGCCGCCAGCGCGGCGCCGTCCTGCTCGGCCAGGCCGAGCAGCTCGAGGCCCCTGCGGTTCGGCGTGCGGTCGGCCTGCAGCAGCATGCCGTCGGCCTCGCCCAGCCCGGCGCCCGCCAGGCCGCCGCTCACCGTGCCGGCCAGGCCGCGCAGCAGGAAGAGCTCCTCGAGGCTCTGGTGCGGGCTGCCCACGGCCAGGCCGATGCCGCCGGCGGTCAGATCGGCGAGGACCGCGCCGAGGTCCGCCCAGCGCAGGACGTCCCCGCCGCGGCGCGGGTCCTGCAGCCGGTTCTCGGCGTGGACGTCCTTGTAGATCATGCGGCCCTTGTCGCACATCCAGGGGCCGTTCACGTCCGGGTTGCGCCGCGGCTTCAGGCGGTAGACCCGGCCGGCCTCGTGGTCGACGCGCACGTTGCAGCCCATGCTGCAGCCCGGGCAGATCGACTCGGCCGCCTTGAGCATCCAGACCCGCTTCTGGAAGCGGAAGTCGCGGCTGGTCAGGGCGCCCACCGGGCAGATGTCCACGGTGTTCAGGCTGTAGTTGTTGTCGAGCTCGACCCCCGGCGGCGTGCCGATCTCGGCCCGGTCGCCCCGGTTGTAGATGCCCAGCTCGCCCGTGCCCGTGACCTCGTTGCAGAAGCGCACGCAGCGGCTGCACAGCACGCAGCGCTCCTGGTCGAGGATCACGTGGGGGCCGATGACCTCGGCCTTGGCCTTGTTGACCTTGTCGTCCTGCTCGACCTTCGAGTCGTACAGGCCGTAGGTCATGTACTGGTCCTGCAGGCCGCACTCCCCCGCCTGGTCGCAGATGGGGCAGTCGACCGGGTGGTTGACCAGGTGCATCTCGAGGATCTGCTGGGCCGCCCGGCGCACGCGGTCGTTCCGCGTGTGGACGACCATGCCGTCGCGCACGCCGGTGTTGCAGGCGATCGTGAGCTTCGGCATGCCCTCGACCTCGACCTGGCACAGCCGGCACACGCCCGCCACCGACAGGTCGGGGTGGTAGCAGAAGTGCGGCAGCGCCTCGCCACGGGCCTCGGCGCAGGCGTCGAAGAGGCTGGTTCCGTCGGGAACCTCGATCTCCTTGCCGTCTATCGTCAACTTGGCCATCGGTTACTCCTGCTCCCCGCGCGGCCAGCGGCTGCGCGGGCCGGCGGTCGCGGTTTCCTGGATGAGGGCCTCGAACTCGGGGCGGAACTTGTTCAGGAAGCTGCGCATGGGCATCACGGCGGCGTCGCTCAGCGGGCAGATGGTCAGGCCCGCCATGCCGTTGCAGACGTGCTCGAGCAGGTCGAGGTCCTCGGCGGTCCCCTCCCCCCGGCGCAGCTTCTTGACGATCTTGTGCAACCAGCCCGTGCCCTCGCGGCACGGCGTGCACTGGCCGCAGCTCTCGTCGAAGTAGAAGTGCATCAGCACCTGGATGAGCTCGACCATGTCGCAGCTCTGCGGAATGATGATCATGCCGCCGGACCCCAGCATGGTGCCGGCGTTCATCAGCGATTCGTAGTCCAGGTTGCAGTTCATGATCTCGTCGGCGGGCAGGACGGGCACCGAGCTGCCGCCCACGATCACGGCCTTCAGCTCCTCGCCGTCGACCATGCCGCCGAGCCAGTCGTGGAAGAACTCGCGGAACGGCAGACCCAGCGGGATCTCGTACACGCCCGGGTTCTTCACCGGGCCCGAGACCGAGAACAGCTTCGTGCCGCACGACTTCTCGGTGCCGAAGGCCTTGTAGGCCTCGGCACCGTTGTTGATGATCCAGGGCACCGAGGCCACCGACTCGACGTTGTTGACGATGGTCGGCTTGCCCAGGAAGCCCGCCACCGCGGGAAAGGGCGGCTTGATGTTCGGCTGGCCCTTGCGGCCCTCCACCGAGTTGATCAGGCCCGTCTCCTCGCCGCAGATGTAGGCGCCCGCGCCCTTGTGGACGATCATCTCCAGGTCGTAGCCGCTGCCCAGGATGTTCCTGCCCAGGTAGCCCGCCGCATAGGCCTCGTCCACGGCCGCCTGCACGCGGTCGACCAGCCAGCCGAACTCGCCGCGGATGTAGATGAAGGCCAGCTTCGCCCGCACGGCGAAGCAGCTGATGATGGTGCCCTCGATGGTCTGGTGCGGATCGTAGTCGAGGCACAGGCGGTCCTTGAAGGTGCCCGGCTCGGACTCGTCGGCGTTCACGAAGAAGTAGATCTCCTGGGCGGCCTCGGGCACGAAGCCCCACTTGACGCCGGTGGGGAAGCCGGCGCCGCCGCGGCCGCGCAGGCCCGCGTCCTTGACCACGTCCCGCACCTCGACCGGCTGCATCGACGACAGGACCATCTTCAGGGCCCGGTAGCCGCCGTCGGCCTCGTACACCGGGAGCTTGTGGCCGTCGTCGCGCCCGAACCGGGACGAGAGGATGTTGAAGCGACTGCGATCCATCCTACTGCCCCCCTTCGGCGACCAGGCGGTCGGTGTCGGCCCGCGGCACGACGCCCCGCTTCAGGCTGTCCAGGATCCCGTCCACCTTCTCCGGCGTCAGGTGCTCGTAGAGGTGCCTGCCGAGCTGCAGGCAGGGCCCCATGCCGCAGGCCCCGAGGCACTCGACGCCCTCGAGCTGGAACATCCCGTCGGGCGTGCGCTCGCCGAGCCGGATGCCGAGGCGCTTCTCCATGTGGGCGATCAGCGGCCGGGCGCCCATGATGTGGCAGGAGATGTTGTGGCACACCTGCAGGGTGTGCTTCGCCTGGGGCTCGGTGCGGAACATGGTGTAGAACGAGAGCACCTCGTGCACGCGGGCGCGGCTGACGCCGAGCTTCTCGTGCAACAGCGTCACGCCTTCCTCGGGCACGTAGCCGAGCTCGTCCATGATGACCCAGATGCAGGGCATGATGGCGCTGGCCTTCGTCGGGTAACGCCCGATCAGGGCGTCGATCCGCGACCGGCTCTCGCTCGAGAGGTTGAAGGGGGTTTCACTCATCGGCATTCTACCTTCCACGCCGTGGCCTAGCGGTCCAGCTCACCGGCAATGATGTTCAGGCTGCCCAGGGTGGCGATCGCGTCGGGGATCATCCGGCCCTGGACGATGGTCGTGTACGAGGAGAAGATCGGGAAGCACGGCGGCCGCACCTTCATGCGGTAGGCGTGGCCCGTGCCGTCCGAGACGCTGAAGAAGCCCAGCTCGCCGTTGGCGCCCTCGCCGAAGCCGTAGCCTTCGCCCCGCGGCACCTTGATGCCTTCGTAGACCAGCTTGAACTGGTTCATGACGCCTTCGATGCTGTGATAGACGTTCTGCTTCGGCGGGATGATGATGTCGTGGTTGTCGATGTCCACCGGCCCGTCGGGCAGCTTGTCGAGGGCCTGCAGCACGATCGAGCGGCTCTGGATGATCTCGGCCAGGCGCACCATGATGCGATCGTGGGTGTCGCCGGCGCTGCCCGTGGGGATGTCGAAGTCGTACTGCTCGTAGCCCGAGTAGGGCGCGTGACGGCGCAGGTCGTAGGCCAGTCCCGTGGCCCGCAGCGCCGGGCCCGTGTAGCCGAAGCTGAGGGCCGTCGCGCTGTCGATGGCCCCCACCCCCACGGTGCGGTCCAGGAAGATCCGGTTGCGCGCCACGAGCTTCATCACGTCGGTGTGGGCCGCGACCAGGTCGTCGAGCTTGCTGCGGATCTCCGCCTCGAAGCCGTCGTACAGGTCGTGGCTCATGCCGCCGATGCGCGCGTAGTTCGTGGTCAGCCGCGAGCCGCACAGCTTCTCCAGCGACTCGTAGATGCTCTCGCGCACGTTGTACAGGTACCAGTAGTTGGTCAGGGCGCCGATGTCGACCAGGTTCGTGCACACGCAGACCAGGTGGTCGATGATGCGCGACAGCTCGCTGACGATGACGCGGATCGCCTGCGCCCGGGGCGTGGCCTCGACGCCGCACATCTTCTCGATGGCCATGGCGTAGATCGAGTTGTTCAGCATGGCCGAGCAGTAGTTCAGGCGGTCGGTGTACGGCATCACCTGGGCCCAGGTGTGGTCCTCGGCCTCCTTCTCGAAGCAGCGGTGGATGTAGCCGATCTCCGACTTCGCCTCGAGGATCGTCTCGCCGTCGAGCAGGCACTCCACGCGCAGGGCGCCGTGCATGGCCGGATGGCTCGGGCCGAGGTTCACCGTCAGCAGGTCCGAGGGGTGCACCTCGTCGATGGCCCCGTGCACGTCGGCCGCCTGGCTCGTGGCCCGCCGCGCCGCCCGCGCGATGTCCTCGTCGTCGAAGAGCTTCTCCGGCCGCGTGCACTCCTGCCCCTGCTCGATGGGGTAGTCCTTGCGCAGGGGGTGCCCCTCGAACTGGTGGTGGCAGAGGATGCGGCGCAGGTCCGGGTGGTCGGCGAAGGTCACGCCGAACATGTCGTACACCTCGCGCTCGGCCCAGTTGGCGCTCCGGTACAGGCCGCTCAGGGTGGGCACCGGCTCGTCCTCGTCCGTGCGCACCCGCACCTGGATGCGGTGGTTCTTCTCCCACGACCGCAGCAGGTAGACGACCTCGAACTCCTCGTCCCGCTCCGGATAGTGCACGCCCACCACATCGGAGAGCTGCTCGCACGCCTCGCGGTCCCGCAGGTGGGCGACGACGGCGGTCAGCTTGTCCCGCGGCACGGTCACGGACTCGTCGCCGTGCTGGCTGTCCGTGGCCAGGATGTCCGCACCGAACTGCTGCCGGAGTCTCTCGACCAGCTTCTGGCTCATGCTTTTCCGTCCCTGGCGCGGCGCCCCGGGCGCGCGCCGGCTGGAGTGTGATCACGCGCGGGAGCTAGGCCTGTTCCCGGATCGCGTGGCGCACGTGGGAAGGCACCAGGCCCTCCTTCTCGACCTTGTCCTGGATCTGGGTCAGGGCGAACAGCAGGTTCTCCGGCGTGGGCGGACACCCGGCCACGTACACGTCGACCGGGATCACGTGGTCGGCGCCCTGCAGGGTGCTGTAGTTGTTGTAGAACCCGCCGCTGCTGGCGCACACGCCCATGGCGATGACCCACTTGGGCTCGGCCATCTGCGCGTAGATGGTCTTGAGGATCGGCGCCTGCTTGTAGCTGATGGTGCCGGCGATGATCATCATGTCGCTCTGCCGCGGCGAGAAGCGCACCAGCTCGGCGCCGAAGCGGCTGATGTCGTTGTACGACGACACGGTGCTCATGAACTCGATGGCGCAGCACGCGACGCCGAAGGGCAACGGCCACAGGGAGTACTTGCGCCCCCAGTTGACCGCCTGCCGCAGGCGCGTCGTGATGAAATTGCTGGGGCTTTCGAGGTCTACTGCCATTCGAGCCCCCCTTTCTTCCAGATGTAGATGAATCCCACCAGGAGCACCGCCACGAAGGCGCCCATCTCGCCCAGGGCGAACAGGCCGTGCCCCGCCTCCAGCAGCCCCTTGTACATGATCACCCAGGGGTAGAGGAAGACGGCTTCCAGATCGAACAGCAGGAAGAAGAGCGCGACCAGGAAGAACCGCACGAAGAACCGGATCTGGGTCGAGCCGCGCACCGGGATGCCGCACTCGTAGATCGAGTCCTTCAGGGGCGAGGGCCGCGAGGGCCCGAGCCAGAAGCTCAGTCCCAGGAAGAGTCCCGCGAAGGCCGCCCCGACGAGGAGCACGAGCAGCACGGGAATGAACTGTTCGAACATGGGCACTCCCAAGGGAGGGGTCGTTGACGATCGGACGGTCGGCCCGCCGCGCCGGCGTCAGCGCAGGTGCTTTGGGGAGACCGGTTTGTTGCAAAAATAACAGACTAGTTGAGGGTGTCAACCGAACCCTGACCGTTGGACGAAAGAATGTCCGGGTGGGTCGGAAACTGGCCATCCGCGTCGGCCGGGGCGAACGGCGTCCACGCCCGCCCCCGGCCACAGCTAAAGATAACCTCATACGGACGGCCACTTTCGCCCGCCGCCGGCCGCCGCTCCGGGACACGCCCGTCCGGCACGCCGGTTGCGTGGCCCGGCACCGAACAGCCCCCCTTTCCCGGAAACAGGAGAAGCGAACATGGCTCCGAACACGACCGCGACCGCCCCCGCCGCCGCCCCGGACCTGGCCGAGATGGTGACCGCCGGCACCGACGCCCTGAACGACGGCGACCTGCGCCTCGCCCTCGAGCGCTTCGAAGCCGTGGTCAACACCTTCCCCGACCGCCCCGAGGGCCACAACAACCTCGGCGCCCTCTACTCGTCCCTCGGCGAGTACGGGAAGGCCGAGACGTGCTTCGACCACGTGCTGGACCTGCTGCCGGAGAACCCGAACGTGCGCTACAACCGCGGCCTCGTGCGATCGCGACAGGAGAAGCACGACGCGGCCCGCGACGACTTCCAGGCCGTGCTGAAGCTCACGCCCAACGACCCGGACACCCTGAACAACCTCGGTGTCTCCGACTTCATGCAGGGACGCCTCGACGAGGCCCGCCGGCACTTCGAGACCGCCCTGAAGGTCCGGCCCGGCTACGCCAACGCGTTCCTGAACCTGGTCGACCTGGCCTGGCAGACCGACGGCGCCGACCGCGCCGCCCGCATGTGCGGCGAGTTCCTCGCCTCGCACCACGACACCGA
Source organism: bacterium (assembly GCA_020440705.1). NCBI lineage: Bacteria > bacterium. The sequence goes on from JAGRNP010000011.1 coordinate 43,658, forward strand.
GGTCCAGCGCCGCCACCTCGAGCTGCAGATCAGCGCCGCCCGCGAGCACCTGCAGGGCGCCCTGGTCGCCGCCGATGCGGTGATGGTCGTCGACGCCAACCCGGTCGTCGCCGCCGAGCGCGAACGCATCGTCCACGCCCTGGCCGCCTGGCACCGCGAGGCGTCGGCCCACGGCTGATCCGACTCCGGGCAGAAACCGGGATTTCCCCCCACCCGGGCATCTGCTAACCTGAAGGCCACCGCTGCGGCGGTGGCCTTCTGTCGTCGCCGCCCCGCCCCAGCCCCGGGAGATCCCGTGTTCGTGCACCTCAACGGCCGCCTCGTGCCCGCCGACCAGGCCCGGGTCAGCGTCTTCGACGGCGGCTACACCGCCGGCGACGGCGTCTACACCACCCTGCGGCTCTACGCCGGACGCCCCCTCGACCTGCCGGCCCACTGGGCGCGTCTGGCCCGCCAGACCGCCGCCCTTGAGATCCCGTTTCCCCTGGACGAGGCCGGCCTGCGCCGGGCGGTGGCCGAACTGGCCGAGCGCAACGGGCTGACGGACGGCGACGGGCGGCTGCGCATCACCGTCAGCCGCGGCGGCTCGCCCGACGACCCGCTGCCCCTGACGCGCCTGGCGGCGATCCCCTCGACCGTCGTCATGACCCTGGTCCCGGTGGCGCCGGCCCTGGCCGAATGGGCCGCCGACGGCATCCCCGTCGTCGTCCTCGACGACGCCTACGCCCGCGGCAGCTTCCCGCACCTGAAGACCCTCAACGGCCTCGCTGCGGTCTCGGCCCTGCGGCGGGCCGCCGCCGCCGGCTGCCCGGAGGCCCTGCTGACCGGACCGGACGGCCGCCTGCTCGAGGGGGCGGTCAGCAACATCTTCGTCGTGCGGGACGGGCGCCTGGCCACCCCCACGGTCGGTGACGGCTTCCTGGCCGGACGCACCCGCGAACGCATTCTCGGCCTGGCCGCCGGCCTCGGCCTGCCCGCCGGCGAGGCCGTCCTGCGCCGCGAAGACCTCGCCGCCGCCGCCGAGGTCTTCGTCGTCAGCAGCGTCCGCGAGGTGCTGCCGGTGGTGCGCATCGACACGGTGCCCGTGGGCGACGGCCGCCCCGGCCCGGTCACCCGCCGCATCCAGGCGGCCTACCGCGAGCTCATCGACCGCGCCCTGGTCGAAGATTCCGGCGCCTGAGCGCCGCGCCCCCGCACGCCCCGCAAGAAAACGACCGCCCCGCGGTGCGGGGCGGTCGCCGGAACGGGCCTCGGGCCGGCTCAGAAGTCGAAGCTCGTCTCCTGGGCCTTGAACGTGTTGAAATCGTCATGGTCGGCCGGGGGCAGGTCGTTGCGGATGTCGCGCGGCTGCTGCGGCGCCGGCGCGCCGGCCAGGGCGATCTCGCTCTTCATGCTCGCCAGGTCGATGTACTCGTCCGAGGCCGCGATCAGGTCGGTGCTCGTCATCTCGCGCAGCGCGCACACCTCCACGTGGATCCCGCGCCGGCCGAGGGCCGCCACCAGCGGCTGGAAGTCGCCGTCGCCGGTGCAGAGGATGATCGAGTCGAGCTGGGCCGAGAGTTCCAGGGCGTCGATGGCCATTTCCATGTCGAGGCAGCCGCGCACGTTGCGCGTGCTGGGGTCGTTCTCGTTGAAGTTCTTGATCTCCTTCGTGACGACCGTGAACCCGTTCAGCTTGAGGAAGTTGATGAAATCGATCTTCCCTTCGGACTGGTTGCTGATGGCGGTGTAGAAGTACGACCGCACCAGCCGTCGGCCGGCGGCGAGCTTCGCGCACAGCTTCAGGTAGTCCATCCGCATGTTCATATGCTTGGCGCTGTAATGGATGTTCTCGCCGTCGATGAAGATCGCGACGCGGTCCATGGGGTTCGTGCTGTACATTCCCGATACCTCTAGAAACTCGGAATCATGACGGGGGCCGGTAAGCCGGCCGGCTGGGCGAGACGGCAGAAGGGAGCATCGCTTTGGCGATCCTCCCCTCTGCCCCGGAATATAGCCCGGCCGACTTCGATTCGCAATCGCGTTTTGGCCGGTCAGACCCCGATCCCCGGTTCGGCCGCCGGGGCGGCGCCGTCGCCCCGCCGCCAGGCCCCGAGGGCCCGCCGCAGGTTCTCCGCCCACACCGTCGCCAGGCGGTAGTAGGTCGGCATCACCAGCAGCGTCAGCAGGGTGCTCGAGGCCAGGCCGCCGCTGATGGCACGGGCCATGGGGTAGTACTCGGCGTCGCCCACGTGGGCCCCGTGGAAGACCGCCAGGGGCAGCAGGCCGAGGATGGTCGTGCCCGCGGTCATCAGGATCGGCCGCAGGCGGTCGCCGCCGCCGGCCAGGATCGCGGCGTCCAGATCGAGGCCCGCCTTGCGCCGCCCGTTGATGTGGTCGACGAGCACGATCCCGTTGTTCACGACGATGCCGATCAGGATCACCATGCCGATCATCGCCATCATGTTGAACGGCGTGCCGGTGGCCATCATCAGCCAGAAGACGCCCAGCGAGGCGAAGGGCACCGTGCCCATGACCACCAGCGGATAGAGCAGCGACTCGAACAGGCTCGCCATGACGAAGAAGACGCAGGCCAGGGCCAGCAGCATGTTGGCCCCCATCTCCGACTCCTGCTCCTGGGCCCGCACGATGTTGCCCCCGAAGTTCCAGCCGTAGCCGAACGGCAGGTCCAGCCCGTCCATCAGCGGCCGGATCTGCTCGATGGCGTCGTCGAGCTTCTCCCCGTCCCAGGTGCCGGTGATGGTGACGCCGGTGCGCTGGTCGCGGCGGAAGATCCGCTCGGGGCTCTTGCCGAACTCGAAGTCGGCGATCTGCGCGAGCTGCACGGCGCGGCCGTCGACCGACCCCACCGTCAGCAGGGCCAGGTTCTCGATGGACTCGGCATCGTCCGGCCAGAGGCTCACGACGAGATCGATCTCCTTCTCGCCCGTGTTCAGGCGGGGCAGCAGCACGCCGCGGTAGGTCAGCCCCATGATCTGCGACACCGTGGCCGGCGAGATGTTGTACCGCCCGGCCTGGTCGCGATCGACCTTGATGCGGATCTCGGCCTTGCCGTTGTCGTCGTCGCTGCGCAGGTCGCCGATGCCCTCGATCAGGCCGAGGCGCCGCTTGGCCTCCTCCGCGTACTCCTCGAGAAACTCGGTCTCCTCGCCGGAGATCGTCACCGAGAAGGTCTTGGCGCCGGAATCCTGTCCGTCGTCGCCACCGAAGCGGTAGGTCAGGCCCGCCTGCACCGGCAGGTTCTCCCGCAGGTCGTCCCGCACCTCGCGGAAGAACTCGTCCGAGACGACGCCGTCCTCGAAGAAGAGCGTGATGCCGCCGCCGTCGGCCACGTAGTACGAGTAGATGTCGCGCAGGTCGAGGTCGTCGCGGCGCGTCTCGCAGTACTCGGTCGCCCGGGCCACCATGGCCTCGGAGGTCGTCTTGTCCACCGGGCCGGTGTAGTCGAAGCCGATGCGCAGGCTCTCGCGGCGGATGCCCTGGTCGCCCTCCGTGTCCGGCTTGAAGCCGGTCAGCTTCATGCCGCCCACGGTGATCGCCAGCACCGCGGGCACGATCACCAGGGCCGTCAGCACCGGGTGCCGGATGGCGGTCCAGGACAGCATGCGCACGTAGACGCGCTTGACCGCCAGCAGCCAGCGCGCCTCCTTGATCTCGCCGCCGGTGCGGGTCATGCGGATCGAGAGGGCCGGGATCACGGTCAGGCTCACCAGCAGCGAGAAGATCAGGGTCACGCTGATGGTGATGCCCACCTCGCCCAGCCACACCGACAGCTCGTCGGCCTTGCTCACGACCACCGGCGCGAAGACGATGACCGTGGTCAGGGTGGAGGCGACGATGGCCGTGCCTACCTCCTTGGTGCCCCGCGCGGCCGCCGCCACCGGGTTGTTCCCCGCGTGCTGGCGGCGGTGGATCGACTCGAGCACCACCACGGCGTTGTCCACGAGCATGCCCACGCCGAGCATCAGCCCCATCATGGTCAGGACGTTCAGGGTGCGTCCCGTCAGGAAGAGGAAGATGCACGTCCCCAGGATCGAGATGGGGATCGCGATGCTCACGACCAGCGTCATGCTCAGCCGCCGCAGGAACAGGTACAGGATCGCCACGGCCAGCACCGAGCCGAAGAGCCCGCCCTGCAGCAGCGACCGCAGCGAGTCGGTGATCTGGTCGGCCTGGTTGAAGAACGAGAAGCTGTTGATCCCCTGCAGGGCCGGATCCTCGTTGATGCGCCCGAGCTCGGCCTCGACGGCGCGGCACACCTCGACGGTGTTGTAGCCCGACGCCTTCTGGATCCAGAAGGCGATGGCCGGTTCGCCGTTGAGCACCCGGCCATAGGCCAGCGCCGGCGCCCCGTACAGCACGTAGGCCACGTCGCCGAGGCGCAGGCCGCGCTCGTCGATGGGCAGCTCGCGCAGCTCCTCGACGCCGTGCAGGCCCGACACGGTGCGCACGTCGTAGCGCAGCCCCTCGTCCGTCACGCGCCCGACCGTCAGCTCCACGTTCGCCGCCTGCAGTTCGCGGAAGAGCCGGTCGACATCGACGTTGTGCTCCATGATCTTGTCGAAACGCAGGTACACCGAGGCCTGGGTCGGATTCACGCCGTCGATGTTCACGCGCCCCACGCCGGGAATGCGCTGCAGCGGCTGGATGATCTTCTGGTCGATCAGGTCGTAGCTCTCGGAGAGGTCGCGTCCCTTGGCCGAGATGCGCCCCTCGATGATGGGGATGTCGTTGCTGTTGAAGGTGAGCAGGAAGATCTGCTGGATGTCCGCCGGCAGCTGGCTGCGGATCTGGTCGATCTTCTCCTTCACCTCCATGCGCAGCAGGTTCACGTCGCGGCCCCACTCGAAGGTCACGCCCACCTGCACCTCGCCGGCGTCGGCGTAGCTGAAGGTCTGCTTCACGCCGCCGAGGGTCGACAGCACCTCCTCGATGGGGCGCACGATCTCGCGCTCGTTCTCCGAGGGGATGCCGCCCTGGTAGGGCACCCACACCGCGATGAAGGGGAACTCGACCCGCGGCAGGAAGTCCAGGGGCACCTTGATGATCGAGACGGCGCCCAGGAGCACGATGGTGGCCAGGCCCATGGCCAGGGTCACCGGCCGGCGCAGGGAGAGGAACGTCAACCACATCTCAGGCGTCCTTCCCCGCCGAGCGCAGCGTCGCCCCCGCGAGGGGCGGCACCACGCCGGCGCGATCGGCCCCGCGCACCCGCAGCTTCTCGCCGCCGGTCAGCAGGGTGTAGATCACGGGCACGACGACCAGGGTCAGCAGCGTCGCCAGCAGCAGGCCGGCGATGACGGTCACCGCCAGCGGCGCGCGCAGTTCGGCCCCCTCGCCCAGGCCCAGCGCCATGGGCAGCAGGCCGAGCACCGTCGTGGCGGTGGTCATCAGGATCGGCCGCAGCCGTTCGTGCCCCGCCCGCACCACGGCCTCGCCCAGCTCCAGCCCCCGCGCCCGCAGCTGGTTGATCCGGTCGACCAGCACGATGCCGTTGTTCACGACGATGCCCGCCAGCATGATCGCGCCGATGATCGCGATCACCGAGACGCTCAGCCCGCGCAGGTACAGGCCGTAGACCGCGCCGCTCATGGCCAGCGGCACCGTAAACATGATGATCAGGGGGTACACGAAGCTCTCGAACTGGGCGGCCATGACCAGGTAGACCAGGAAGATCGCCAGCAGGATGGCCATGCGCAGCGAGCGGAACGACGAATCCATCTCCTCGTTCTGGCCGCCCATCTGGATGGCCACGCCCGCCGGCAGCGACAGCCCGCGCAGCCGGGCGCGGATGTCCGCCGTCACCGAGCCGAGGTCGCGGCCGGACAGGTTGGCCGAGACGATGGCCACCCGCTTGCTTCCCAGGCGATGGATCTCCGACGGCCCCGTCACCACCGACATGGCCGCGATGCTGCCCAGCCGGATGGGCACGCCGTCGATCTCGGTCACGATGAGGTCCGCGATGGCCGTCAGGGTGTTGCGCTGCTCGTCGGTGTTCAGCACGCGGATGTCGACGTGGCGCTCGCGGTCGCGGAAGCGGCTGGCCACCGTCCCGCGCACCTTGCCGCGCACCGTCTCGGAAACGGTCCCCAGGCTCAGCCCGTAGCGGTTCAGCTTGTCACGGTCAAACGTCACCTGCACTTCGGGCGAGCCCGGGACCATGGCCAGGCGCAGGTCCCGCAGGCCAGGCACCGCCTGCAGGCGCTCGAGCACCTGGTCGGCCGTCGCCTGGAGGTCTTCCAGGCTGTAGCCGTACACGTTCACCTCGACCGGCGCCCCGAAGGCCATCAGCGACTGCCGCCGCACCTTCATGCGCAGGTCCGGATGGTTCTTCAGCACGCCGCGGATGTCCTCGAGGATCCGCGCCTCGGCGAGGGCCGTGGCCTCGCTCAGCTTCACCTGCACCTCGGCGCGGTTCTCCTTGCGCCGCTGGGCCGTGGTGCCCGCCTCGCGCGAGAGCCCCACGCCGCCCACCACCAGGTCGATGCCCGGCAGGGCGGCGAGGTCGGCCTCGACCGCGCCGATAATCGCCTCGGTGCGGCTCAGGGGCGTGCCCTCGGGCAGTTCGAAGGCCAGGGTGAATTCGCCGCGCGACAGGGGCGGCACGAGCTCCGAGCCCAGCCGCGGCCACAGCAGCCCGGCGCCCCCCGCGATGGCGGTGACGATCACCAGCACCGCCACCCGGTGGCGCAGGGCCGCGCCCAGCACGCGCACGTAGCCTTCCTGCGCCAGGGGGAAGGTGCGTTCGAAGAGCCAGCAGGCCGGCCACAGCAGGGCCCGCACCACCAGCCGGCCCAGGGCCAGGACCAGCTTCGCCAGCCGGATCAGCGCCGCCACCAGGCCGATGGTCAGGAAGAGCCCGCCCAGACGCGGCCCGCGCGCGTACCAGCGGCCGTCACCGGCGTACCGCGCCCACGAGCCGTACCACGACAGCGCCGGATCGCCGCTGCGCCCGCCGCCGGCCCCGAAGGCGGCCGCCATGGGCGTGAAGGTCAGGGCCACCACCAGGGAGACGGCCAGGGAGAAGGTCACGGTCAGGGCCTGGTCGCGGAAGATCTGGCCCGCCACGCCCACCACCACGAAGACGATGGGCACGAACACGGCCAGGGTCGTCAGGGTCGACGCCGTCACGGCGCCGGCGACCTCGCCCGCGCCGCGGGCCGCGGCCTCGGCTGCGTCGCCGTCCGGTCCGGCCTCCTCGCGCCGCCGGTAGATCGACTCCAGCACGACGATCGAGTTATCCACGAGCATGCCCACGCCGAGGGCCAGGCCGCCGAGGGACATGATGTTCAGGCTCACGCCGCGGGTGAGCATCAGGATGAAGGTGGCCACGATCGAGATGGGGATGGCCACGCCGATGATCAGGGTGCTGCGGAAGTCGCGCAGGAAGACGAAGAGCACGATCACCGCGAGCAGGCCGCCCACCAGGGCGTTGTTGCGCACCTCGCGGATGGCCTGGTCGATGAAGGTCGACTGGTCGAAGAGGACCTCGGCCTGCATGCGGTCCGGCAGCTGCTTCTCCAGGCGCGCGAGGTGGGCCTTCACGCGCTGGGCCATCTCGACGATGTTGGCGTCGCCCTCCTTGAAGACCGAGATCTCCACCGACTCGCGGCCGCCGATGTGGGTGACGGTGGTGCGTTCCTTGTGCGTGCGGGTGACCGTCGCCACCTCGCCCAGGCGCACGGTCTTGCCGTCGATATTGGCGATGGTGACGTCCTCGATGTCGGCCAGGTCCTCGAAGCGGCTCAGGGTGCGCACGATGTACTCGGCGTTGCGGTCGCGCAGGCGCCCGCCCGACGCGTTGATGTTCTCCTCGGCGAGCACACGGCTCACCGTCCCGATGGGGATGCCCAGGGCCGACAGGCGCGTCTCGTCCACCGCGACCCGGATCTCCTCCTCCAGCCCGCCCGAGACCTGCGCCGCCGCGACGCCCTCGAGGGCCTCGATCTCCTTCTTGAGCACGTCGTCGGCCACGTGCCGCAGGTTCACCAGCGAAGCGTCGCCCGTCAGGCCGATGCGCACGACCGGGTCCTGGCTCGGATCGTACTTGAGCAGCAGGGGCACCGTGGCCTCGGCCGGCAGCCGCACCAGGTCGATCTTCTCGCGCACGTCCAGCGCCGCGTAGTCCATGGGGGTGCCCCAGTTGAACTCCAGCGTGATCTGGGACAGGCCGGCCTGGCTGATGGAGTGGATCCGCCGCAGGCCCGGCACCACGCCCACGGTCTCCTCGAGGGGGCGCGTGACCAGGTTCTCCACGTCGACCGGCGCCGTGCCCGGGAAGTCGGTCTGCACCGTCAGGCTCGGGTAGCGGATCTCCGGCAGCAGGCGCAGGTCCAGGCGCCCGAGGCTCGTCATGCCGAACACGACGGCGGCGAGGGTCACCATCCACACGGTCACGGGATGGGAAACGGCGTAGCGGATCACTTTCATGACGGCTCTCCGGGTTCCGGGAAGGCGGCCGGCGCGGGGCCGGCCGCCATGAAGATGCGCTGGGCTAGCGGTCGCGGTCGGCGAGGGCGGTGACGGTCTCGGGCTTGGCGGCGGGATCGCGCGCCACGTCCTCCTCGGCGCCCACGTACCCGACGGCTTCGCCGTTGAGGGCCTTGATGGGCGTCCCCGTGCGCAGGCCGCCCTGCCCCATGGTGACCACGAAGTCGCCCTCGAAGAGCCCTTCGAGCACCTCGACATGCGATTCGTCGTACAGGCCTGTCTCGATCTCGACCTTGCGGACGGTGTCGGCCTCGGCCACGAAGACGTTGCGCAGGGCGCCCTCCTCGACCAGGGCGGTCTTGGGAATGGCCAGGGCGTCGTGGTGCTGGTCGGTGGTGATGCGCACCTTGACGAAACCGCCCACGCGGGCCGCCTCGCCGGCGGCATCGCCCTCGAGCAGGAGGGTCAGGCGCACGGTGCTGGTGGCCGGATCGACCACGGGCGAGACCCGCTCGACCGACGCCTCGAGCTCCACGTCGGCGGCCTCGGGAGCCACGAGCACGCGCTGCCCGGGCGCGACCTTGCGGGCGACGGCCTCGGGCAGGTGCACCCGCACCCGCAGCGGGCTGAAATCGCCCACGGTGAAGGCGGGCGCGGCCAGGGCCAGCTGCTGGCCCGGCACGATGTGCCGTTCGGTCACGCGGCCGGCGAACGAGGCCCGCACGCGGGTGTCCTCCAGGGCGATCTCGGCCAGGTCGCGCTCGGCCTTGGCCATGCGCCAGGCCGACTCCTGGTCGTCGAATTCCTGCTGGGAGATGAGCTGCTCCTCGAGCATGCGGGCGCTGCGGTCGCGCTGGCGTTTCTTGTCGGCGACGGTCAGGTCGGCCTTCTCGAGCTGGATCCGCTCGCGGTCGTTCTCCAGCTCGGCCAGGATCTGGCCCTCGCTCACCCAGTCGCCCTCTTCCACGTTCACCGCGCGCACGCGCCCGGCGGTGCGGCCCACGAGCGCGACCAGACGGTCGGCCTCGATGACCGACGCGGCCCGGTAGTACGCCGCGATGCTGCGCCCCTCGACCAGCGCCAGTTCCACGGGCACGGGCTTGACCTCGGGCTTGCCGTCCTCGTTGCCGTCGGTGGGGTCGCCGGCGACGTCGGCGCCGGTGGTGTCGGCCAGGGCGGCGGCCGGGCCCGGGGCCCCGGGCAGCATGCCCTTGAAATAGAGGGCGCCGCCGACGCCCCCCAGCACCAGCAGCACACCCAGGCTCACGATCAGGAACTTCCCTCTGCTCATTGCGGCCCTCCCGGGGCTATTTCGATTCACGGTGGCGCGTGTCGGAGTCGGTCGGGTGGCGGGGGCGCCCTCGGCGAGACCGCCGCCGCCAGGGAAGACGCACGAAGGGACGGCAGGGTTGCATGGGATCGCGGACCGGTTGCCTCCGGCATCGCGATCCCGTAGACTTCTGCAGGGCAACCGTGCCCGCTCCGACACGCATCAGGGGGGATTCCATGCGTCTGTTCGCCCGTTCCGTTTCGCTTCTCGCCATGCTGCTGGTCCCCGTCCTGGCCGGCGCCGCCAAGTCGCCCGCGGCCGCCAGCGCCCCCCGCGCGCCGGAGTTCGCGGCCGCGCAGGCGGCGATCGCGTCCACCGCCGCCGACACCCTGCTGCTCTACGGCGGCCCCGCCAGCGGCGACGGCAAGTTCCAGGACGATCTCGACCCGTCCCTGCCCGACGACGAGGGCTGGATGACCCTCGCCGACTTCGAGGGCCCCCTGTTCCACGTCGACACTTTCAACGCCGAGCTCCTGGACCCCGGCTTCAGCCCCAACCACGCCATGTGGTGCGGCGCCTACTTCCGGCCCTGCACCGGCGAGCCCGACGCGCCCCAGCCCGGCTACGGCCTCGGGCAGGCGGAGTACCTCACCTGGAGCGGGCCGGTCGCCTCCCCCGGCGACTCGGTCCTGGTCAACGTCACGGCGATCATGAACTACGAGATGGAGCCGGGTTACGACTACATCTACTTCGAGGCCCTCGAGGACGGCGTCTGGGTCCGCATCGCCGACTGGACCGATTCGAACCGGACCTTCTACGGCGGCGGCGTCTTCGTGCCCGAGGGGGTCGACCTGAGCTTCATGCTCGGACCGGATTCGTACGTCGACGGCGACCACGTGCACCTGCGCTGGTATTTCCGCTCGGACCTGGCTTTCAGCGACGAGGACTGCGCCTACCCCACCGACGGCGCGGTGCAGATCGACAATATCGCGGTCCGCTTCGACCAGGGCGCCGGCCCGGTGCTCCAGACCAGCGATGACTTCGAACCGGGCAGTCCCGTGTCGTGGGAGCCCCACAAGGCCCAGGAGTGCTCCGACGCCGCCATCGAACCGCTGCTCGAGGGCCCCGGCCACGTGCCGGCCAGCAACACCACCCCGCAACTCGCCTTCCTGGCCGACGGCACCGGCTGCAGTCCCGTGCCGCTCGCCGACGGCGGGGACAGCTACGGGCCCGGCGGGCTGATCGTCGACTGCGAGGACCTGCAGGATCTGCTGTACTACCATTCCGAACGCGACTGGGTGTCGCCGGTCATTCCCCTGCCGGACATGACCGACTACGACGCCGTCCTCATCGAACTGGACGCCTATCTGCGCGCGGGCAACGACGAGGGCCCCTACCTCCGCGTCGCCTACCGGCTGACCAGCGACGGGCTCACCTGGAACGTCCCGCGCAACACCGCGTACGCGAGCTTTCCCTCGACCGACCGGCGCCGGATCCGGTTCCTCATCGACCACGTCTACACGAACCACGTCAGCGACGCGGTGGGCATCCAGGTGATGCTCGGCGCAGCACGCTACCGCGGCTACAACGAAGGCTGCTGGGACGGCGTGGCCGCCCCCTGGGTCGACAACGTCGCCGTCAAGGCCATGCGGCACACCGCTCCGGTCATCGCCGCGGCGCCCGGCTTCGAGGACGCCGTGGCTTCGTCCGGCGCGGGACTGCCGTCGGTCGTGACCACGCACTTCCACGTCGCCGCCCCCCGACGCGGCGCCTCGCTGGCCGGGGCAGCGGAGATCCACTGGATCCTCGAACCCAACCCCGCCAACGACGCCCTTCGCACCAGCGCGCCGCCCAACCCCCTCGTCGGGGTCGACGTGGGTGGCACCCCCGGCAGCACCGCAAGCTACATCGCGCGGAATTTCCGCTTCGCCCTGCCGACCGCCGGCTTCCTCTTCCCCGGCGACCGGCTGCGCTACTTCGTCCGGGCCGTCGACGACGTCGCCGGCGACCTGGGCACCGCCCTGATGCCCGCCGACACCACCGGCTTCAGCGACTTCACGACCGACACCTACCCCGAGGACTTCCGTTGGCGCGTGCTGCCCTCGACGCTGCCGGCCGCCCCGGATTCCCAGCCGACGATCCTGGTCTGGGACGGATCGGAAGACCCGGACGAGCGCGCGGCGTTTCTCGCCGCCCTGGCTGAGCTCGGCCTCGAGCCCGACCGGGACTTCGACTACATGGCGACCAGGCCGGAGAGCAACCCGTTCGTCCAGGTCAACCCCGCGAGTCTTGCCGGATACGCCACCATCCTCATGGACGTCGGCGACCGCGCCCTGACCTGGGGCTGGGAGACCGGCAATCCCCAGGGGTGGCTCGGACTCGGGAGCCGCAACCTGATGGTCTTCGGCAACAATCTCCTCGAGGGCGCCTACTACGGGACTCGCACGCCGCTGATCGAGGACCTCGTCGGCGCGGCGCTGACGGCCTCCCGCGTCGGCCCCTTCATCGACGGTCAGGCCGTCGCCGGCCTCGTGCCCACGGGCGCGCTGGCGGGCATCACCACCGCCCTGGTCGCCGACGGCGGCAACAACGGCGAATTCGACGCCATGGCGCCGGCCGCCGGCCAGGAGCTCTACGCCTTCGCGGCTCCCGGCGGCGGCGCGGGCGGATACCCGGTCGCCGGCGCCGTCCTGCACGAACCGGCCGGCACCGGCTCACGCGTCGTCGCGTTCCCCATCGCCTTCGGCCGGCTCGCCACGCCGGACGGCCATACCGGTCCCCGCTCGGCGCCGGCCGACT
>JAGRNP010000012.1:0-25010 GCA_020440705.1 bacterium
CGTCACCTGGGCCACGATGCCGGCGGCGACGATGTCGCGCAGGTTCAGGCCCCGGGTCTCCTCGGCGAGGGCCGCCTCCTCCGGGGTCAGGCGCCCGGTGACCGCGTTCGCCAGGGGCGACAGGTGGCCGGCGATGACACGGGCCATGGGCGCCTCGTTGTGGTCGAGGATGTCCGCGCCCCGGGTCGCGTAGGCCAGCACCGGCCGGTCGTCGCCGTAGATCTCGCCTCCCGCGGCAAGGGCCGCCAGCGCCTCGCCGCCGGCCAGGAAGCCGCCCACGAGGGCGCCGGGATGCCGCAGGTGGTGCCGCTCGCCGCCCCAGTGGCTCCAGCGCAGGTCGGTGGTCACCGCGCCGGGTCGTCCGGCCTCCACCGCGCGCAGCCGCACCGGATCCAGGCGCGGCACGCCCTCGCGTCCGCCCACCAGCAGCAGCTCCTGGGTGTTGTACCAGAGGGCCGCGTCCGGGAACTCGGCCAGGAAGGTGGCCAGCACCGCCCGGAACGCCGCCTCGGGCAGGAAGCCCAGCGGCACGAACTGCGCCACCAGCCCGCCCGGATTCAGGCGCGCCCGCACATCGGCGTAGAACTCGCGGGTGTAGAAGACGTCGACCCCGGGCCGGAACGTCTGCCCCACCTCCACCGAGACGATGTCGTAGCTGCGGTCGGTGTGGGCGGTGAAGGTGCGCCCATCCTCGGCCACCAGCCGCACGCGGCGGTCGCGCAGCCAGTCGTTGGGGAAGTGCCGGTCGATGAAGGGGAAGAGCGCCGGCTCGATGTCGACGCAGTCGAGGCTCGCCGGATCGTGGCGCAGGAAGCGTCCGGCCGTCTGGCCCACGCCAACGCCGATGACGAGGATGTCCCGCGGCGCCGGATGCAGCAGGGCCGGCAGATGGGCGGCCATGATCTGGTGGCCCTTGCCGGCGACGCCCTGCCACAGGTTGTCGATCTCGAGCTGCCGCTCGCCCTCCACGTCGACCACGGACAGGGTGGCGCTCTGGCCTTCGACGCTGTCCACGAGCACGCCGTCGCGGGCCAGGAAGCTGTCGGGCAGGTGCACGCCCGTGGCCCGGGGCAGCAGCAACCAGAGGCAAGCGCCGACGGCCACGGCCAGACCGCGGCCGAGCCGCGCGCGCGGCGTCAGCGGTTCGAGCAGCAACAGCGCCGCCGCGGCCGCGACCAGCCCGCCCGCCGTCAGCACCCGCACCCCCACTTCGAGGCCGGGCCCGGGCAGCAGCACGAATCCGGCCAGCAGCGAGCCCGTGATGCCGCCGACCGTATTCAGGGCCGTCATGCGCCCCACGCTCTCGGCCGAACGGGCCGGGTCGCGCAGGGCCAGGCGATTGGCCAGGGGGAAGCTCGCCCCCGACAGCAGCGACGCGGGCAGCATGAGCAGGAAGAAGGGGCCGGCTCCCGGCCCGAGGCCGAACCAGAGCGCAGCCGGCAGGAACATGGTGGCGATCACGGCCACGGCGGCAGCCAGCTGGAAGATGCCGAAGAGCAGGGGCAGGCGACGATCGCCGGCCGTGCCGCGGGTGAGCCGGCCGACGAGCAGGCTGCCCAGGACGATGCCGCCGAGCACGACCGCCAGGGTGACCGCCGCGGTGGTGACGCTGTTGCGGAGCACCAGGCCCAGGAAGCGCGCCCACAGGACCTCGGCGCCCACGACCACCAGTCCCGTGGCGAAGAAGAGCAGCGGCACGACGACGCGGCGTCCGGCCGTCGTCAGGGGCAGCGCCCGCTCGTCGGCGTCGGCACCGTCACCCGCCGCGGATGCGGGCCCGTCCACCGGCAGGGCCTCGCGACCCAGCGGCCAGGCGACCGCCGCCACCACGAGGTTCACCCCCGCGGCCACGAGCACGGTGGCGGTCACGCCCAGGTCCGGGATCAGGACGAAGCCCGCGGCGAGCACGCCGGCCACGCCACCCAGGGTGTTCAGGCCGTAGACGAGACCGAGACGCGGCACGAAGTCGCGCGCGTCGGCCACGAAGCGCCGCACGAAGAGGGGCAGCGTGCCCCCCATGAGGAAGGTGGGCGGCACGAGCACCGCCGCCACGAGCGCGAATCGCAGCCAGGCCACGCCGGGACCGGCCGCGAGCCAGGGCAGCCCGTCGGCGCCGGAGCGCGGCGCCAGGCCGCTGCGGTAGGCGGCGCCGAAGATCCCCTCGACCAGGTCGAAGGCGAAGAGGGAAGCCACGGCCAGCACGGCCAGCCCGGCCTCGAGCAGCGCATACCAGCGCAGAGGCCGCGCCACCCGGGGCGCCCGGCGCCCGAAGGCCCAGCTGCCGAGGGCCAGTCCGCCGAAGAAGACCGCGAGCACGGTGCTCAGGGCCCAGGTCGACGAACCGAAGACGAGGGCTGCGCGGCGGATCCAGGCCATCTCGTAGGCGAGGCCGGCGAAACCGGACAGCGCGAAGAGGAACAGGGCAAGCGTGTGTTTTCTCATCCCCCGATGATAATACCCGGTGCGGATTTTTCACATGGCCATAAGATGTAGAACCGATATTCTGCAACGTGGGAAGCGGAGCGACGGCGCGAGCCGGAATGGGGAGAGAGATGTCCAGCACGGTGATGAGATCGCCGGTCCTCGATCGGGGCACGGCCGCGGAGAAGCGACGCGAAATCAAGGCGTACTTCACCAGCACGTGGGAGCTGTACGAGCGCCTGTTCGAGGTCATGGCCACCGACGAGGCGTACTACCTGCGGGCCGATCCCCTGCGCCATCCGCTCATCTTCTACCTCGGCCACACGGCCACCTTCTTCGTCAACAAGCTGGTGCTCGCGAAGCTCATCGACCGGCGCGTGAATCCGGAATTCGAATCGATGTTCGCCATCGGGGTCGACGAGATGAGCTGGGACGACCTGGACGGCCGCAACTACGACTGGCCGCCGGTGGCGGCGGTCTTCGCCTACCGCAACGAGGTGCGCCGCGTGGTCGAGAACCTCATCGACGGGATGCCCCTCGAGGTGCCCGTGCGCTGGGAAGACCCCGCCTGGGCCGTCCTGATGGGGATCGAGCACGAGCGCATCCACCTCGAGACGAGTTCGGTGCTGATCCGCCAGCTGCCCCTGGAGCACGTGCGCCCCCACGCCGCGTGGCCGGTGTGCCCGGAGGCCGGTCCCGCGCCTGCCAACGATCCCGTGACGGTGCCGGCGGGTCGCGTGACCCTGGGCAAGGACCGCCATCACGCCCTCTACGGCTGGGACAACGAGTACGGCCGGCTCGAGCGCGACATCGCCGGCTTCCGCGCCGCGCGACTGCTGGTGAGCAACGGCGAGTTCCGCGCGTTCGTGCAGGCCGGCGGCTACCGCGAGCGGAAGTACTGGACCGAGGAAGGCTGGGGCTGGCGCACGTACATGGATGCGCAGGCGCCCCGGTTCTGGCGCGGCGACGACGGCGCGGGCTGGCGGCTGCGCTGCCTGGCCGAGGAGATCCCCATGCCGTGGAACTGGCCGGTCGAGGTGAACCAGCTCGAGGCCAAGGCCTTCTGCAACTGGAAGGCGGCCGTCACCGGCGAGCCGGTTCGCCTGCCCACCGAGGAGGAGTGGCACCGCCTGCTCGACACGTCCGGCCTGCCCGACCAGCCGGACTGGAACGGCGCCCCCGGCAACATCAACCTCGCGTACTACGCCTCGTCGGTGCCGGTCGACACCCATCGCCAGGGCGACTTCCACGATGTCGTGGGCAACGTCTGGCAGTGGACCGAGACGCCCATCAGCGGCTTCAACGGCTTCGAGGTGCACCCGCTGTACGACGACTTCTCGACCCCCACCTTCGACACGCAGCACAACCTGATGAAGGGCGGCTCGTGGATCAGCACCGGCAACGAGGCCACCCGCGACGCGCGCTACGCCTTCCGGCGCCACTTCTACCAGCACGCCGGTTTCCGCTGGATCGTCAGCGAGGCCCCGGTCGAGATCCGGGCCGACGTCTACGAGACCGACGCCCTGATCAGCCAGTACTGCGAGTTCCACTACGGCGCGGAGTACTACGGTGTGCCCAACTTCCCGCGCCGCACGGCCGAACTGTGCCGCGAGGCGGTCGGCGACCGGCCGGTGAGGCGGGCCCTGGACCTGGGCTGCGCCACCGGACGGGCGACCTTCGAACTGGCGCGTTTCTGCGACTTCGTCACCGGCATCGACTTCTCGGCCCGCTTCATCCGCGTCGGTATCGAGATGCAGGAGAAGGGGTACGTCCGCTACCAGCTGCCCGAGGAGGGCGAACTCGTCTCCTACCACGAGAAGTCGCTGACGGATCTGGGCCTGGCCGACGTGCGCGGCAAGGTGGAGTTCTGGCAGGGCGATGCCCACAACCTCAAGCCCCAGTTCACCGACTACGACCTGGTGCTCGCGTGCAATCTCGTCGACCGCCTGTACGAGCCGCGCCGGTTCCTCGACGCCATCGCCGACCGGCTGACGCCCGGCGGCACCCTCGTGCTCTTCTCGCCCTACACCTGGCTCGAGGAGTTCACGCCGAAGGAGAAGTGGCTCGGGGGACGGAAGGTCGACGGCGAGAACGTGACCACGCTCGAAGGGCTGCACGCGGCCCTCGCGCCGCGCTTCGCGCCGGTGGGCGATCCGCGCGACGTGGAGTTCGTGATCCGCGAGACGAAGCGGAAGTTCCAGCACACGGTCAGCCAGATGACGGTGTGGCGCCGTCGCGAGGTCTAGACCGCGGCGGCGGGTCCGCCGGGGCGGCCGGGATCACTCGGACGAGAAGTGCGATCGCAGCCGCCCGAGCCAGACGTTGAGCGGGTTGTTGCGGGGCAGGAAGGTGAGCACCGGCGGGCGCCGCGGGTCCATCTGGTCGACCATCTTCTCGACCCCCGCGTCGTCGCGCGAGACCTGCTTCGCCTTGGCGAAATTCCTGAACGCCTGCTCGCGCCGTCCGCCGAGGAGGTTGATGCGCCCGAGGGCGTACCAGGCGGTGGGGTCGTAGGGATTGCTGGCCAGGATGTTCTTGACCAGCTTTTCCGCCGTGACGTATTTGCGCTGGCCCGCCGCGAGGCAAACCCCCAGATAGGCCGTGCACTCGGCATGGTCCGGCGCCCGCTCGAGACCCGACCGCAGACAGGCCTCCGCCCGGTCGATGCGTCCCGCCTCGAGATAGCGTCCCGCCCGGCGCACCTGCTCGTCGGCGTAGTCATGGTCGTAGTCCGAAGGCTTGTTGGCGATCTTCGACGGGGCGAATTGCCGGCTCGTCGCGGTCCGACCCACATCCATGTCCTTCATATCGGCTCCCGGGTGCGGCGGCGCACCGGACACTTATGCTGATGTTTTTTGCACAACCTCAGATTGATTATCGACCTGGTCATGCCGTGGTTGAGAGAAACGCAAAACTTTTCTGATTGTCTGTCATGGAATTGAGACAGAAAGCGCAGAAATTTCTAAAGAAAAAACTAACAACCCAAACGAATATATAGTTTTACCTCGCTGAAAAACGTATGATATTATGACTTGCCGTCGCCCATGGAGAGGCTGAACACGCCCGTTCAGGATTTTCCGGCGACGAAATCTGCGGTCTCGCCCCCCGTCGGCGGTCCGCACACCAGGGCCGCTCCCTCGCCCCGCACGCCGGCGCGCTCCCGGGGGCCCCGGAGGCAGTATGCGACACGAGACCGACACCTCGTCCCCGTGGGGAACCTACGAGCAGCTCGACGTCGAGTACGATCCCGACCAGAAAGCCGTCTGGTACCACCTGGCTCCCCACTCCCGGCCCTGTTTCAACCTCGACCTGCTGGGCGAGTTGAAGGACTTCCAGGACCGCCTGGTGGCCATGAACCGGGGGGGCGAGGGCGATCCGGCCACGCTGCCGGTGCGCTACACGGTCCTCGCGAGCCGCACCCCCGGCGTGTTCAACCTGGGCGGCGACCTGCAGCTCTTCGCCGGGCTGATCCGGGCCCAGGACCGCGACGGCCTCTTCCACTACGCCAAGTCGTGCATCGACGTCCTGTATCCGAACACGGTGAACTTCGACCAGCCCCTGACCACCATCACCCTGGTGCAGGGCGACGCCCTCGGGGGCGGCTTCGAGGCGGCCATCAGTTCGAACGTGGTCATCGCCGAGCGCAGCGCGAAGTTCGGCCTGCCCGAGGTGCTCTTCAACCTCATCCCGGGCATGGGCGCCTACAGCTTCCTGATCCGCAAGACGAGCCCCGCCACCGCCGAGCGCATCATCATGAGCGGCGAACTGCTGTCCGCCGACGAGATGTTCGAACTCGGGCTGGTCGACGTCGTCGTCGAGGACGGCGAGGGCGAAGAGGCCGCGGTGAACTTCATCCACCGCCACCGCAAGCGGGGCAACTCCCACGTGGCCATGGGCCGCATCCGCCAGTGCGTCAACCCCGTCACCTACGACGAACTGATCCGCATCACCCGGATCTGGGTCGACGCCGCCCTGAACCTCACCGACCGCGACCTGCGCATGATCGAGCGGCTGGTCCAGGCCCAGAACCGGCGGGCGGCGGCGGCCGAACCGGCGGCGCCCCGGGCGATGGAAGGTCACGGCTAGCGGAGGAAGCGGCCGGCTCAGGCCGGCTGGCGCAGGGGCAGGTTCAGCGACTCGATCGCCGCCACCAGATCCACCACCCGCACCGGTTTGGCCAGGTGCAGATTCATGCCCGATTCCAGGCAGGCGGCGACGTCGTTCTTGGTCGCCTCGGCGGTGACCGCCAGGATGGGCAGGCCCGCCCGGTGGTCGCTGCGCGCGCGGATGCGGCGGGTGGCCTCGTGGCCGTTCATGACCGGCATGCGCACATCCATGAAGACCAGGTCGTAGTCGGCGTTCTCCACCATCTCCAGGGCCTCGGCCCCGTTCTCCGCCATGTCCACGGTGATGCCCAGGCGCTGGGCCAGGTTCTTCATGACGACCTGGTTGAACTTGTTGTCCTCGACCACCAGGGCCCGGAAGCCGTACTGGGGCAGCTCGCGGGCGTCGCGGGACTCGGCGGCGGCCGCGGCGACGGCGGGCGCCGGCACCGGCTGCGGCGGCGCATGGCGTTCGATCCGCAGGTCGACCGTGAAGACGCTGCCCTCGCCCACGCCGCTGCGGACACTGATGTCGCCGCCCATCATCAGGGCGAGCTGGCGGCTGATGGCCAGGCCCAGACCCGTGCCGCCGAACTGGCGCGTGGTGCTGTTGTCGGCCTGCTCGAACTGCTTGAAGACGGCGTGGAGCCGGTCCTCGGGAATGCCCACGCCCGTGTCCGCCACGACCAGCCGCACCAGCGACGTGTCCTTGGGATGCGTCGTGCAGCTCAGCTTCACGTGCCCCTTCTCGGTGAACTTGATGGCGTTGCCGACCAGGTTCAGCACGATCTGGCGCACCCGCATGGGGTCGCCCCGGAAGTGGCGCGGCACGCGCTCCGGATAGTCGAACACGAGCTTGATCCCCTTGGAGGTGGCCGTCGACTCGAGCAACTGGTGCACGTCGCCGAGGACCTGCTTCAGGTCGAAGGGGATCTCCTCGAGGGTCAGGTTGTTGGCCGTGATCTTCGAGTAGTCGAGGATGTCGTTGATGATATGCAGCAGCGACTCGGTCGAGCGCGTGATGATCTCCAGGTGCTCCTGCTGCTGCTCGTCCAGGTCGGTGTCGCGCAGGGCCTCGGCCATGCCGAGCACGCCGTTCATGGGCGTGCGGATCTCGTGGCTCATGGTGGCCAGGAACTGGTCCTTGGCCTTGTCGGCCAGCTTCGAGCGGGCCAGCTCGATCTCCAGGTCGGTGACCTGGCGCAGGCGCCGCAGCACGCCCATGAAGAACATGGGCAGCACGATGACGCCGACCAGCAGCCCCATGCCCAGGTTCAGGTGCGTGCTCCAGTATTCGTTGAACAGCAGCAGCGACCCGAAGCCGAACCCGCCGGCGACGATGCCGAACTGCAGGAAGCGCGTCCCGAAGCGGATGCCGTTGCCGATGATCACCCAGAGGAAGATCGGGTAGTACGACGTGACGTGCTGGCTGCCCAGGTGCATGAACACGGTCATGATGCCCAGGTCGGTGAGGATCGTCACCATGCGCCGCCGCGGACAGGCGCCCGGATAGCGCCGCACCATGGCGTACCAGGCCACCGAGAACAGCAGGTAGGAGACGATGGTGGTCAGACCGGCGACGAAGGTCGCGCCCTGATCGAGGCCCTTGCCGATCCCGTACGCCGTGAACGCGACGAAAGAGACCACAGAGATGACCACACGGGCCCGGCTCTGGGACTCTTCTTCGTCGATTCGGACGAGCAGGGACTCGGGCGAGGAGACCATGTTTTCCTGTTCGGCTCGGGTTCAAGGCTCTTTCGGCCTATGGAATCGGCCGAAAAGCCCTACGAATTAAGGGTTTTTTTCCGGGCCGTTCCGCGAACGACCCGGTGATTCCGGATCGCTACGAGGCCGGCTGGCCGCACGCCAGCGTATCCGAGCCCGACGACTGCCAGTTCGGACCCGTCAGCGACCAGGCCACGCCGCCCTGGCCGTCGTATTCGGCCGCCAGGGTCCAGGCCTGGGTCCGCACGGTCGCGGTGCCGCTCGGGCAGCCGCCGGCCGCCGTGACCACGTCGACGGTCCAGGTCATGCCGAAGGTCCCGGACTGGGAGCCCTGGGGCGTGACCTGGGACACGGACACGTCGGCACTGCCGGAACCGGTCACCGCGTAGGTGTCCTGGCCGAGGAAGGCGGCCGTCATGTCGGTGTCGGTGTCATAGACCAGGTCGAAGACGCCCTCGGCGTCCTCCTGGTGGATGTCCATGCCCACGCCGTAGCGCACCTGCATCTCGGTCGCGCCGAGGGGGTGCTGCTGCGGCCCGGCCGGCGTGCGGTACTGCACCCACAGATCCAGGCTCAGGTTCCACTCGTTGGGCGGATCCATCTCGAAGAGGGGCCCCGCGTAGGCGAAGACCCACGCCTGCTGGGCCGGGTCCCATGCCACGCTGTCGCCGGCGGCCTTGGCCACGGGCTGGCCGGCCACGCTGAAGGCGTCGAAGGCCCCGCTGGCGAAATCCGGCACGGCCAGGACGATCTCGTTCACGGTGCCGAGGGCCTCGAGGCTGAACTCCTCGGCCGTGGCGCTGTCCAGGGTCATGGTCCCGGATCCGGGGCTCGTCGGGGCGTCGTCGCCGCCGCCGCAGCCGTTCAGGGCGACGGCGGCCGCCGCCACCGCGAGAGCGAAGAGGAATTTCGTCGTGGTCCGCATCGGTCGTCCGCCTCCCGGCTGCCGGTCGGTGCCGGCCTGACTCGCATTCTGCACGACCGGACTCCCCCACGGGGGGCCGGCCGGGCATTTCTCCCTCGGCTTCGTTGGCCGAACGAAGTCGTGCAAGCCGTGGGCCGCCCCCGCGACGGGAGACGGCCCACGACGGCGCAGCGGGGCAGGTGACGGCGTGTGGCGGTGACGGCTACCCGGTCCAGAGTCCCGTCAGGCGGGCCCCGTCGGGCACCTGCAGGGGGTCCGGGCCGTCGTTGCGGATCTCGACGTCGCCGCTGAGCACCACGTCGCGGCCGAACCGGACATCGCCGGCGACGCGCAGACGGGAGCAATGGAGCAGCGAAGGCACCCCGTGGGGGAAGCGGGCGTCGAGCTGGTCGACGAAACCGAAGTGGGCGGGGTCGAGGTCGACCACCAGGCGCGGCAGCGTGCGCTCGGGATTGGCCCGCACCTGGTAGTCCGGGGTCAGCACGTAGTTGTCCGAACGCACGTCGAGCAGGTCGTTGGTCTTCTTGATCGGCGCGAAACGCTCCGATGCGATGCGCAGGGCCCCGGCGCCGGCGAAGACGGCGATGGCCGAGCCCATGGCCGTCTCGAGCTGGATGACCGCCGGCGAGTCGGGGTCGCGCGGATCGACGGTCTTCCGGTTGCGGATCAGCGGCAGGCCCAGCACCCCGTCCCGACGGTCGAGCTCGTCCTGCAGGGCCACGAGGTCGAGCCACAGGTTGTTCGTGTTGAAGTAGCGGTGGCGGGTCACGTCCTGGAAGGCCGCGACGTCGGCTTCCGGGCACTGGGCCGACTCGCGCAGCAGCAGCTGCCCGGCCGGCGTCATGGCCAGGTGGCCGCCCTTGCGGTCGGCCGGCGTGCGCTCGGCCACCTCCATCATGAACGGCAGGCCCTCCGCCGCGAAGTAGCCCAGGAGGTCGGGATCCATGACGGCGCCCAGGTTGTCGGCGTTCGAGACGAACGCGTAGCGGTAGCCGGCCGCCAGGAGCCGGGGCAGCAGCCCGCTCGTCACCAGGGCCGGATAGATGTCGCCGTGGCCGGGCGGGCACCAGGCCAGGTCGGGGGCCGCCGGCCACGCGATGGGGCCGAGTCCGTCTTCCGTGAGCTTCGGCACCTTGTGCTGCAGGAAGTCCAGGGGGATCTCGCCCGCGAGTTCCGGATAGGCGGCCAGGGCGGCGAGGGTGTCGTCGCGGGTGCTGAAGCTGTTCATGAGCACGAGCGGAATGCCGGTGGCCCGGGCCTGGCGCGCGATGATGTCCAGGAAGGTCAGGCCGTCCTTGACCGGCAGCAGCGACTTCGCCCGGTCCAACCCCATGCCCGTGCCCAGCCCCCCGTTCAGCTTGAGCAGGATCGCCCGCGCGAGTTCGCGCCGCCCCCGCTCCCGATGGCGTTCGGTGACGTCTTCGGGGCCGGGCAGGCTCGTCACCGGCACGATCTCCGCCTCGGGAATGAGTCCCGTCGCGCCCGCCGCCAGTTGGGCGTGGGCGTGGGCGAAGTTGCGGATGACGATCTCGGGCAGGTCGGCCGCGCGCATGCGGGCCGCCACGGCGTTGAAGTCCGCGCCGGACATGGTCCCTCCTCGGGGGTTGGGGCTGCGGGTCGCCCGCTACGATAGCAACCGGCGGGCGATTTTTCATGGGATATCGGCCGGCGTGGCCTATCCTTGGGCCTGGACCCCGCACCGAAAGGACCGCCGTGACCCCTCCCTGCGCCACCCTGCCCGCCCTCGCCCTCGAGGCCGTCGTCTCGGGCCGCACCGTCGACCTGGCCGCCCTCGGCCGTCCGGCCGTGTTCGTGTTCCACGGCCAGGACACCGCCGGCGCCGCCATGGCGGTGCATGCCGCGGTGCGCACCGCCCATCCCGACCCGGACGCGGTCTTCATGGCCTCGGTCATCGACCTGCGGGCCTTTCCGAGCATGTTCCACGGCATGGTGAAGCCCGAGCTGGAGAAGGCCTACCACAAGGCGGCGGCGGGGCTGCCTGCGGGCGCCGATCCCGCGGACTGGGTCGTGCTGCTGCCCGACTGGAAGGGCGCCGCCCACGACGCCTGCGGCGTGTCCGACTCGACGCGCCGGGCCGCTGTGCTGGTGGCCGACGCCGCGGGCCGGGTGGTCGCCCACAGCCAGGACCCGGACCCCGCGACCGCGGCGATGGCCGCCCTGGCGGACCTGACGGCATGACGGGCGGCGACGGTCAGGAAGACCTCGTCCTCGCCGGCACCCCGTGGCCCCTGCGCCGCCTGCCCCTCAAACGCGACGACCGGCTGCGGGCCTGGGACACGGCCGACCTGCAGCTGCTCGAAGCCGCCTGCGACGACGCCGAACTGGCCGCCGCCGGCCCCGTCCTGGTGGTCAACGACGCCTTCGGGGCCCTTGCCGTGCCGCTGCACGGGCGGGTGGCCGCCTCGTGGGGCGATTCCCACCTGGCCGAACTGGCCCTGCGGTACAATCTGGTCGCGAACGGCTGCGCGGCCGACGCCGTGCCCTTCGTGCCGGCCACGGAAACCCCGCGTGCTCCCGTCGGTCTCGTGCTGCTCAAGCTGCCGCGCAGCCTCGTGCTGCTGCGCGACCAGTTGCTGCGGCTGCGCACGGTGCTGGCCCCGGACGCCCACGTCCTGGTCGGCGGCATGATCAAGCACACGCCCATGAGCGTCTGGCGGCTGCTCGAGGAGATCATCGGGCCGGCCCGCACCTCCCAGGGCCGGCGCAAGGCCCGCTACGGCCACGCCCGCCTCGCCCTGCGCGAGGGACTGCCCGCGGCCGAACCCGACGTCGCGTTCGACCTGCCCGACACCGATCTGAGCCTCGTCAGCGGCCCCAACGTGTTCTCGCGGGAGCGACCCGACGCCGGTTCGCGCCTGCTGCTCGCCCACCTGCCGCAGCGCGACGACGCCTGCCGGGCCGTGGACCTCGGCTGCGGCAACGGGATGCTGGCGGTGGCCCTGGCCCTGCGCTGTCCCGCGGCCCGGATCACCGGCGTGGACATCTCCCATCAGGCCGTCGCCAGCGCGCGACAAAACGCCGTCCAGGTGCCGGACGGTCCGACGCGGCTGGAGTTCCGCGTCGACGACGCGGCGGCGGGCCTCGCCGACGAGAGCTGCGACCTCGTGGTGTGCAATCCCCCCTTCCACCAGGGGCACGCCACCGGCGACCTGCAGGCCTGGGAGATGTTCAAAGCCGCCCGGCGCATCCTGCGGCCGGGCGGCGAACTGCTGGTGGTGGGCAACCGCCACCTGGGCTATCACGTCAAGCTGCGCCGCCTCTTCGACGCGGTCGACCTGCTCGGGTCGGACCGGCGCTTCGTGGTGCTGCGCGCCGTCAGAAGTACCAGCCGAACCTGACGCTGGTCCAGGCGTTGCTCCCGGCTGCCTTCGTGCGCAGGGAGATCTCCCAGCGCTCGGTGCGCCACCCGAGGCCCGGGATGAAGGTCGTGTCGTCGACCTCGGAGAACCAGCCCACCTCGCCGTTCATGAAGAAGCGGCCCAAGACGAAACGCAGGCCGGCCGCCGCCTCCCACACGTCGACCGCGTCGTTGTCCCCCTTGGCCCCGAAGTGGTTCCAGCCCACGCTGGCGCTCCAGTCGAGCAGGGGCACCCACGGGTAGTCGAAGATCGCCTGCAGCCCGTAGCCCGTCTGGTAGTCGTCGGCGAAGCGGTCGTAGGGGAACGAGAACTGGGCGCCGGCGGCGAAGTAGGTGCCCGGGTGCCAGGGCGCGCGGTCGCCGGTCTCCTGGGCGGCGGCGCCGGTCGCGCCGAGGCCCAGGGCCGCCAGCAGCGCGATCACGGCCGTCGGGCGGCGGAGTGCGGGAAGCAGGGTCATGGAATCCTCCGGTTTCAGGAGCGGGGAAAGGCGCGCAGCCCCGCCAGCAGGGCCGCGACGTCGTCGGGCGTATTGTAGCCCTGGATCGAGATCCGCAGCCAGCCCCGATCGGCGAAGGCGAACACCGGGATCTCCACGCTCCGTTCCCGCCGCAGGAACGCGCCGAGGGCGACGGGGTCCAGGCCGTCGGGCAGCCGGACCGTCGCCATCTGGGCGAGCCACGGCTCCGCCGTCGCCAAAGGCGGCGTGCCGGCCCAGGCGAGCAGCTCCCGGCGGGCGGTGCGCAGCAGGTCGCGGCATTCGGCCGCCACGGCCGGCCACTCCTCCCGCTCCCAGAAGTCCAGGGCGGCGGGCACCGCCAGCCAGGCCGAGGGGTCGCGGGTGCCCGTCCACTCCTGCTCGTCCACGAAGCGGCTCGGCCCGGGCCGCGCGCTGCGCCAGCCCCAGCTGACCACGAGGGGCTCGACCAGGTGCTGCACCTCGGCGCGCGCGTGGAGGAACGCCGCGCCCTTGGGGGCCTGCAGCCACTTGTGCAGGTTGCCGGTGTAGAAGTCGGCCCCCAGGCGGCCGAGATCCAGGTCGATCTGCCCGGGCGCATGGGCGCCGTCGATGACGGTGATGATCCCGGCGGCCCGGGCCCGCGCCACCAACGGGGCCACCGGCAGCACCAGCGCCGTGGGCGAGGTGATGTGGCTGAGGGCGAGCACGCGGGTGCGCGGCGTGACCCCCGCCCACACGGCCGCCACGACGGCGTCCGGATCGTCCAGGGGCCCGGGCAGCGGACGGCGCACGTAGCGGGCGCCGGACTTCTCGCAGAGGAAGGTCCAGGTGCGGTCGATGGCGCCGTACTCGTGGTCGGTGGTGAGCACCTCGTCGCCGGGCCCGAGCGCGAGCGAGCGGGCCACGATGTTCATGCCGGTCGTGGCGTTGGGCACGAACACGATCTCGTCACGCTCCGCCCCCAGGAACCCGGCCACGCGGGCCCGGGCCGCGGCCAGCCGACCGGGCAGGGACCGCTCGAGGGACAGGAAATCGACCGGTTCGGCCTCGAGCTCGCGTTGCAGCTCCTGGTAGACCGCGAAAACCTCGCGCGGACACGCCCCGAAGCTGCCGTGGTTGAGGAACGTCACGTCGTCGCGCAGCTGGAACAGGCCGCGGCGCTCGGCCGCCGGACGCGGGCTCACGGGCGCCCTCCCCCGCGGACCAGCCGCGGCAGCGCCACGAGGAGCGCGGCGCCGACCGGCAACGAGAGCCACGGCGTCACCCCCAGCCCGGCCGGCACGAAGCCCACGATGACGGCCACCGCCGCGGCGATGAGGGCGTAGGGAATCTGGGTGCGCACGTGGTCGTGGGGATCGATCCCGCAGGAGATGGACGAGACGATGGTCGTGTCGCTGAAGGGCGAGCAGTGGTCGCCGAAGACGGCCCCGCTGAAGACCGCCGCCACGATGACCGTCAGCAGGCCGTCGTCGGCGCCGAGGCCCGCGGCCGCGGGGACCGCCAGGGGAAAGAGCAGGCCCATGGTGCCCCACGAGGTGCCGGTGGCGAAGGAGATGGCCGCCCCGGTGACGAAGGTGAGCGTCGGCAGCAGCCACAGGGGCGCCCCCCCCGCCAGGAGCCGCGCGATGAGCTCGGCGGTGCCCAGTTCGCCCATGACGCCGCCCAGCAGCCAGGCCGCCACGAGCACGCCGAGGGGCCCCACCATGGCCAGGGCGCCGCGGCCGAACGCCCGCAGGGGCGCCGCCGGACGCGGCCCGTGCCCCGCCGGGAAGAGCAGCACCGCCGCGAGGGTGGCGACGAGTCCGGCCGTGACCAGCACGAGCGGCCCCGCGTCCGAGCCGAAGGCGGCCACGATGCGGTCGCGGCTGTCGGGCCAGCCCGGGGCCGGATCGCCCCACGCGAGGAAGCCGCTCACGAAGGCGCCCAGCAGCACGGCCAGGGGCACCAGGGCCGCGCGCACCGCGCCCGGCCCCGGAGCGTCCGCGTCTGCCCCGCCGCCGCCGGCTCCGGCGCGGGACCGGGCCGCGAATGCGGCCATGGGACCCGGGTGGAAGCGGGCGCCGATGGCGACGCCGAGCAGGACGAGGGTGAACCAGCAGTGGAAGTTGGCCGGCAGCGAACGCAGGAAGACGAGGTAGGGGTTCGCCTCGCGTCCGGCCAGGGCGAAGGCTTCGCCGATCATGGCGAGCTGGAAGGCGATCCAGGTCGAGATGAGCGCCACGCAGGCCACGGCGCTGCTCGTGGAGTCGACGATGTAGGCGAGCTTGGCGCGGGACACCCCGCTGGCGTCGGCCAGGTCGCGGCTGACCCGCCCGACGACCATGCTGTTGGCCAGTCCGTCGAAGAAGCAGAGCAGCCCCAGGCCCGCCGCGGCCGCCTCCACCCGCCGCCCCGCGTCGTCCCCGCGTCCGGCCCAGCGCCGGAGCAGGGCCGCGAATCCGCCTCCGGCCTCGAGCACCGCGGCGAAGCCGCCCAGGACGAGGGTGAAGGCCACGGCGCCGGTCTTCCACGGGCTCTGCAGGCTGGGGGCGAGATGGTCGGCGGCGAGAGAAAGGTAGGCCTGCCACGGATCGCCGTGGCGGGCGATCACCGCCCCGGCGAATGCCCCGGCCAGCAGCCCCCCCATGGCGTGCCGACCGAGCACGATGACCACCAGGGCCACCAGCGGCGGCCAGAGGGCGCGCAGTCCCGTCGGCAGGGCGGCGAACAGGGCGGTGCCGGCCACCAGCGCCACGGCGGCGAAGGCCGTGACCGGCCGGATGCGGGGAGCGGGTCCGGGATTCAAGCGCGTCCTCGGGGTTGGGGCGAAGGGGCCGCCCCCATGGTAGGTCGGGCCCGCGCTCCCGTCCACAACGGGTCGGGCGGGGCGGGCCTCCTGCCGGCGCCCGGCCTGCGGCCGGGGCCGCCGGGCACCGCCAGGAGACCCCGGCGGCCCGCTAGCGGAAGAGCGACTTCACCCCACCCCACTCCAGGTGGCGCTCGATGGTGTAGTCGCCGAAGGTGAAGACCGGCCGGTCGTACGAGCCCGAGACGGGCCCCATGTCGACGATGGGATCGTCGGGGTCCTCGTAGTCCACGTAGGCCATGGTGTTGGCGTGGCTCGCCGGCGACGCGGGCGACAGGCGGTACCCCTCGGGGTTGTTGCCGGCGGTCAACACGTTGAAGGTGGCCAGGGTGGCCGTCCGGCCCGCGCTGACGGCGATGGCCGCGGCGTAGCCCGCCACGATGTTGTCGGCCGTCCCGAGGTTGATCGCGTCGGTGGGAAACGCGACCCCCAGCAGCGCGTCGCCGCTGGGCGCCTCGATGGCGCACTCGAAGCCCCAGACATACGAGACGTCGCGCGTGCTCGACCCGTCGAATTCCGTGTTCACCGGGTTGATGAGCACCAGGTAGAGGTTGTGCACCGAATTGGGAGCGACTTCGATCTCGTCGACGCTGGCCGCGTCGTCGTAGAAGAGCCCGAGCTGGTTGTCGGACGCCTGGACGACGGCGGGCAGGACCACGAGGAGCAGAGCGATGGGGATGGGGGCGAACCTGGTTTTCATGGCGGACTCCTGGGGGAACGAGTGATGGCGAGAATCCAACACCGGATCCGGTCCGGGAGCTCGGCTGCGCGGGGAGCGACCCGACTTTCGCGGCGGCGCACCGACCGCGGGATGACGAACCTGCGAGCTGAATGAAGCTAGGGAGCCTGGGGCGGCCGGACAAGTCCGCCCCCACGGGACGTGCGCCCCCTCGCAAATACTTGTTGCAACGAATATCCTCCCGACATATATTGTCCGGCGAGAGGAGGAGGCATGTCCCGCCTGCAGCAGGAGATCAAGCAGAACCGCGCCTTCGCGTCGCCCGAGCAGGAGACCTTCCTGAACCTCGTGCGCAGCGCCGGCGCCCTGAGTGCCCCCTTCAACCAGCTGTTCAAGGACCACGAGCTGAGCCTCCCCCAGTACAACGTGCTGCGCATCCTGCGCGGGCACGACGGGGTGGGGCTCTCGTGTTCCCAGATCAGCGAACGCATGGTCACGCGGGATTCGGACATCACCCGTCTGGTCGATCGCCTCGTGAAGGGCGACCTGGCCAGCCGGCGGCGCTCCGAGTCGGACCGGCGCGTGGTGCTGATCGGGATCACGGCCCGGGGTCGCCGCCTGCTGGCGGACCTGGAAGGTCCCGTCACGGACGCCCACAAGTCGACTCTCGGCCACCTCTCGGCCGCGGAGTTGGCGGAATTGAACCGGCTCCTGGTCAAGGCCCGGAGTCCGGAATCCGAAGACAACTAGCAGCGGTCCCCGCCCATGGGGCCCGCCGGAGGTCAGATATCATGTCGCAATCGCATCGCATCGCCCGCCTGTTCGTGGTCACGGCCCTGCTCGTGGCGGCGGTGCCCGTCCTGGGCGCCACCTACGACATCGACGGCAGCCACAGCTCGGTGAACTTCCAGATCAAGCACCTGGCCATCAGCAAGGTGAACGGGACCTTCGACAGCTTCGAGGGCAGCTTCGAGTTCGTGCCCGGCCAGCCCGACCAGTGGTCGGTCGCCGCGACCATCGACGCGGCCAGCGTCAACACGGGCAACAAGGACCGGGACGACCACCTGCGCAATCCCGACTTCTTCGACGTGGCCAAGTACCCGACCCTGAGCTTCAAGTCGACCTCGCTGGAGATGGCGAACGAGACGGAGGGCACGCTGAAGGGCGAGCTGACCATGCACGGCGTGACGAAGGCCGTCGAGCTGGACCTCGAGCTGCTCGGCACCGTGACCGACCCCTGGGGCAACGAGCGGGCCGGCTTCAGCGCCTCGGGCAAGATCAACCGCAAGGAGTGGGGCCTGACCTACAACGCGGCCCTGGAGACGGGCGGTCTCGTGCTCGGCGAGGACGTCAAGATCACCCTGGAGATCGAAGGCATCAAGCGCAAGTAGCGCCATGCCATGCGCCGGCGAGCCCAGCCGCCGGCGTTCGGCCGCCGTGGGCCCCGTGTCCGCGGCGGCCTCTTTCCAGACCGGGTTGCCCGGCCGCCGGGCGGCGGCCGGCTGCCGACGCGACTAACATGGGCGCATCCCCCACCGACCCGAGCCGGAGGCCCCACATGATGCGCATGTTCCGTCGTTCCCGCGGACGTCTGACCCTCTGCCTGACCACCCTTTCTCTCACCCTCGCCCTGGCGGCTGTCGCGTCCCCGGGTTCCGACGCCCGGGCCGGCGCCGCGCCCGGCGGCGGCGCCGTCGCCTTCGACCGCGCCGCTCCGCCCGACACGGTGCCCGACCTGGACGGATTCCGCGCGCGCATCTACCACGAGGGCCGCCTGTACATCGGGGGTCAACCCGACAGCCTGGCCCTGCGTGCGCTGGCCGACCGCGGCGTCACCGCCGTGGTGAACCTGCGCACGCCCGGCGAAATGGACGACCGCGCGCGGGTTCCCTTCGACGAGCAGGCGCTCGCGCGGGAACTGGGCCTGGACTACGTGTGGATCCCCCTCGGCGGGGACGATCACCCCTACACGCCGGCCGCCGTCGACACCTTCGCCGCGGCTCTCGAGCGCCATCCGGGCCCGGTGCTGCTGCACTGCACCGTGGGGTGGCGGGCCAGCCACATGTGGGCCGCCTACCTGGTGCGCCACGCCGGCTTCGCCGTGGACGAGGCGTATGCCCGCGGCGTGGCCATCGGCATCGGCGAGCCGCCCCTGGCCGAACTGCTGGACATGGAGCTGATCCTGACCGCGAAACCCTGAGTTCTTTCGTCCGTATTCGGTCCCGATCTGCTAGAATGCGCGGCCGATGCGCACACTCCCGCCGCGCGGGCTTTCCCCCGCGCGGCGTTCTCCCCAAACGACGAGGAAGTGACGATGTCGCGGACGACCCTCCTGAGCGCCCTGACGTGCAGTCTGCTCCTGATCGCCCCGGCGGTGCCCGCCGGCGCGTGCCCCGACCGCTGCCAGCACGCCGGCCACGCCGACGGCCTCCTGGACCACCACCTGACCGCCGACGCGGAGACCGCCCCGGCGGGGGCCGAGGCCGCCGCGACCGAGGACGCCGACTGGGACGTGAACGTCCCGCGCGACCCCGCCGAGCCGATCGTCTTCACGACCGACCAGGGCACCTGGATGAGCGTCGACGTCTCCCCCGACGGCCGCCGCCTCGTGTTCGATCACCTGGGCGACATCTGGACCGTCGGCCTGGCCGGTGGCCCGGCCACACGCCTGACCGAGGGCCTGGCCTGGGACACGCAGCCGCGTTACAGCCCGGACGGCACCGAGATCCTCTTCACCAGCGACCGCGGCGGCGGCACCAACCTGTGGCTGATGCCCGCGGACGGCGGCGAGCCGGCGGTGCTGACCGACACCGGCGAGAAGGACACCAACTGCGGCGCCTGGAGCCCGGATGGCGAGTGGATCGCCGCCAAGCGGCGCTTCACCGACGTCAGTTCCATCGGCGCCACCGAACTGTGGCTGCACCACCGCCGCGGCGGCGACGGCATCCAGGTGACGAAGAAGGAGACCATGCCCGAGGTCTCGTCGCCCGACTTCGGCCCGGACGGCCGCTTCCTCTACTTCAGCAGCCGCCCGAGCCGCTTCCGCTACGACCGCAACCCGCACCAGGGCCTGTACCAGGTGCACCGCTTCGACCGGCTGACCGGCAAGACGAATCCGATCACGAACCGCTGGGGCGGCGCCGGCCGGCCGCGCATCAGTCCGGACGGCACGACACTCAGCTACATCAGCCGCGACGGCAACGAGACCGTGCTGGTGCTGCACACCCTGGCCACCGGCGCCGAGCGCGTGCTCTTCCGCGGCCTGGACCACGACCTGCAGGAGAGCTTCGCCTGGGCCGGCACCTACCCGTCCATGGACTGGCTGCCCGACGGCTCGGCCCTCGTGCTGTGGAAGGGCGGCAAGCTGTGGCGCGTGGCCGTCGCCGACGGCGCCGCCGTCGAGATCCCCTTCTCCTGCGACGTGAACCTGCCCCACCAGGAGGCCCTGCGCTTCAAGCCCGACGTGACCGGCCCCACCCTGCAGGCCCGCATCTTGCGCTGGATGCACGCCTCGCCCCGCGACGGCGGCATCGTCTTCGCCGCCCTCGGCCGCCTGTACCGGGCCGACGCCGACGGCACGGACCCGCAGGTGCTGCGGAAGACCGACGCCGCCGACGCCTTCGAGTTCTGCCCGCGCCTGAGCCCCGACGGGAAGCGGCTGGCCTGGGTGAGCTGGTCCGACACGGACAAGGGCCACGTGTGGGTTGGCGGCGCCGACGGCGGCGGCGCCCGCATGGTGAGCGACGTGCCCGGCCAATGGGCCAACCCCACCTGGAGCCCCGACGGCAAGGAGCTCGTCGCCCTCAAGGGCAGCGGCAACACCCTGCGCGGCGGCGGCCTCGGCGAGGAGCTGCATCACGAGATCTGGATTCTCGACGCGGCCGGCAAGGCCGCCCCGCGCTTCGTCACCACCGTGGACAACCGCGGCTCGAGCCAGCGCATGCCGGCGCCGTTCTTCGGACCCGATCCGGCGCGGGTCTGGTTCCTGCGCAGCGCGGCCGACAACGGGGCCGAGCTGGTGAGCGTGACCCGCGACGGCATCGACGAGAAGGTGCACGTCAAGAGCAAGTACGGCGAGGAGTTCGCCCTCTCGCCCAACGGCCGCTGGCTCGCCTTCAAGCGCCTGCACAAGGCCTTCGTGGCGCCGCTGCCCGACGCCGGACTCGGCACCCTCGACCTGGCCGACAGCGACGGCAGCGTCAAGGTCACGCTGCTGGCCGACGACCTCGTCGACTGGCTGCACTGGCAGGACGACGCGACGATCACCTGGGCCTCGGCCCACGAGTTCGTGCGGCAGACGCTGGCCAACGCCCTGGCGGCCGCCGCCGCGAAGGACGAGGACACGGGCGGCGAGTCCGGCGGCGAGGGTAGCGAGGGCAGCGAGTCCGGCGACGCCGGGGCCGCCGCGGAACCCGCCGTCGACCCGCTGGCGCCCGTGGCGACGCCCATCGTCCTCGAGGTGCCCCGGGCCGCCCCCACGGGCACCCTGGTCGTCGACGGGGCCCGGCTGATCACCATGGAGGGCGACGAGGTCGTCGCAAACGGCCGCATCGTCATCGCGGGCAACCGCATCGCGGCGGTGGGCGCGGCGGCCGACGTGGCGATCCCCGCCGGGGCCGAGGTCATCGACTCGACGGGGCTGACGGCCATGCCCGGACTGGTCGACGCCCACGCCCACATGGGCTACGGCGCCCTGGACATCCTGCCCCAGCGCGACTGGCAGTACTACGCCAACCTGGCCTACGGCGTCACCGCGACCATGGACCCCTCGGCGAGCACCCACCTGGTTTTCGCCCAGAGCGAGATGGTCGAGGCCGGCGTCATGTTCGGCCCGCGCGTCTACTCGACGGGCTTCATCCTCTACGGGGCCGACATCCCCGGGCGCGCCCAGACCAACAGCTACGAGGACGCCCTGCGCCACGTCCGGCGCATGAAGAAGCAGGGCGCCTTCGCCATCAAGAGCTACATGCAGCCCAAGCGCATCCAGCGGCAGTGGTACGTCAAGGCCTGCCGCGAGGAGCAGATGCTGGATTTCCCCGAGGGTGGCGGCAACTTCGAGAACGACATGGGGATGATCCTCGACGGGCACACGGGCATCGAGCACACGACGCCGGTGGCCCCCCTGTACGACGACATCCGCCAGATGTGGAGCCGCACGCGGGTGGGCTACACCCCGACCTTCCTGGTGGCCTACGGCGGCCTGAGCGGCGAGAACTGGTTCTACCAGCACGAGGCGCCCATCTGGGCCGACCCGAAGCTGACCCGCTTCACGCCGCGCGCGGTGGTCGAGGCCCGGTCGCGGCGGCTGCCGGTGATGGCGTACGACGGCGACTGGCACCACATGACCGTGGCCGCGTCCGCCGGCGCGCTCGAGGAGATGGGTGTGCTCGTGAACCTGGGCGCCCACGGCCAGCGCCAGGGCCTGGGCTGCCACTGGGACATGTGGGCCATGGCCCAGGGCGGCGCCGACAACCTGGCCGTGCTGCGCTTCGGCACCATCAATCCGGCCACCTACATCGGGCTGGGCGACGAACTCGGTTCGCTGAAGGCCGGCAAGCTGGCCGACGTGATCCTGCTCGAGGGCAACCCGCTGGACGACATCCGGAACACCAACACCGTGCGCTGGACCATCAAGAACGGTGAGGTCTTCGACGCGAACACCATGGACCGGACCTGGCCCGAAGCCACGCCGCGCGCGCCGTTCCTCTGGGAATAGGCCGATCGGCGCTGGACACTGGGCCTTCCCTGGGGCAAGGTTGTCCATTGCGGTCCGTCAAACCGAAGCATGGAGGTACCTGAAATGAAGAAGGAAACGATCATCGCCCTGCTGGCCGTGCTGGTGCTGGCCCTGGGCGTGGCCGCCTGCGGCGGCGGCGACAAGACCGAGGCCACGGCCGAGAAGGCCGCGGCCGAGCACGCCATGCCCGAGGCCCAGGTCGCCGAGACCCACGACTGCGACGGCGGCTGCGGCATGACCGCCGTGCCCATGGACAAGCTGACCGAGATCAACGGCAAGTACTATTGCGCCGGCTGCGCCAAGAAGGTGCAGGAGGAAGGCGGCGAGAGCCACGAGGGGCACGACCACGGTTGATCGCCCGGTTCCGCTCCGACGCCACGGCCGGCTCCCCCGGGAGTCGGCCGTCGTCTTTTCGTGTCCGCGATCGGCGACTCAGAAGGTCACACCCAGTCCGGTGAACGTGCTCCAGTCCGTCTTCTCCACCCCGCTCGGGGCGCGCTCGTTGTGCTCCACGACGGCGCCCACCTTCAGGTCGACCTCGCCCACCACGTCGACCGCAAGGGTGAGATTGCCCGTCGCCCGCGACGCCGACACGTCGCTGAACAGCGGCTGCCAGAAGACGACGCCGTCGAGCTGGGCGTGCGGCGAGAGCTTGTAGGCCAGGTGCAGGAAGAAGGATGCCCGCCCCCGCGCCGTGTGCCCCACCTCGTCGTCGAGCCGCTCGATCTCGAGCATGGGCGTGAAGCCGACCGCCGCGAGCCCGCGCTCATCCCGCACGAAGTCGTAGCGGGGTCCGAAGCCGAAGAGCCAGCGCGACCGCAGGCGCTGGAAGGGATTGTGCTGCACCTGGGCGAAGCTGACGGTGGCCCAGGGGCCCGGCAGGTCGCGGTTGTGGCGCAGATGCCCGACCACGTTGCGCGCCGTCTCGGTGCCGCCGCTCTCCTCGTAGCTGCCGCTGGCCTGCAGCCGCCAGCGATGCGACTCGTTCTGCCACTGCACCTTGCCGCCCGATTCGAGCAGCACGCGCTCGGTGTTGCCGCCGCTGGCGGAGAACAGCGCGTCGACGCCGCCCGACCAGCCCGGTTCGGCGTTGTCGTAGCCTTCGAGGGTGTTGAGGATGACGCCGGCGTGGGCATTCGACGCCCCCACGACGAGGGCCACGGCGGCAGCGAACAGGATCCGGGCGGTCGGCATTGCAACTCCTTTTGCATTGACTGACAACGAGTTATCCTGATAGGATAGGTTCGGGCACGGTCTTTCGCCAGTTGTCCCGATCGCCGCTGGAATCGTTTCGCCGCCCACCGCGCGGCCGACAAGGGGGAATCTCGTGGGATCTCGTCTGCTCTGTTCGATCCTGTTGCTCGTTTCACTCGCCGCGACCGCACCCGCCGCCACCCTCGTCGTCGACGCGACCAGCGGCCCCTACTATTCGATCCCCGCGGCGGTGGCGGCCGCAGCGCCGGGCGACGAGATTCTCGTCTCCCCCGGCGTCTGGGACGACGGGGTCATCACCATCGGCTGCGACCTGACCCTGACCGGACAGTCCGGCTCCGGCGCCACCTTCATCGACGGCCGGGGCGCGGCGCGGGGCATCCACGTCACCGGCGGCGCGACCGCGACGATCACCGGCTTCACGATCCGCGACACGTACGCCTCTGACGGGGCCGGCATCCACGTGGACTTCGCGTCGGTGGCGACGCTCCGGGGCTGCGCCCTGATCGGCAACAACGCGAGCTACGTCGGCGGCGCCGGCTACGTCCGCCACGCGGGTTCGCAGCTGTCCTTCGTCGCCTGCGCCTTCATCGACAACTACGCGCCGCTGAATGCGGGGGGCGTGGGCATTTCGCTGGGCTCCCGCTGCGAGTTCGACGCATGCTACTTCGAGGGCAACCGCAGCATCTCCATGGCGGGTGCCATCGCCAACTTCGCCAACTCCCCCGTCTCGGTCACCAACTCGTTCTTCGTGCGGAACTCGGGCGGCGAGTGCGGGGCCATCCGGATCTACGACGCCCCGGCCGAGATCGTCGGCAACACCTTCCACGACAACAACTCCGGCGAAGGGACGTTGTACCTCAACACCAGCTACCGGGTGCTGATCACCAACAACATCTTCAGCCACGACTCGGGATTCGGGATCGGCGGCGGCGCCGACAAGCTGTACCCGTCCTGCAATCTCTACGACGGGAACGTTCGCGGCCCGAGCCAGGCCCACGCACTGACCCCGACCGAAGTGGACGGCCCGGCCCTGTTCTGCGCCCCCGAAGCCGGCATCTTCGCCCTCTGCACGAACTCGCCCGCCCTGGCCGCCAACAACGTCTGCGGCCTGATGGGCGCCAGCGACGAGACCTGTGGAGCGTGCGGCCCGGTGGCCGTCGAGGACCAGGCCTGGGGCACCGTCAAGTCCATGTTCCGCTAGCCGCGACATCGACGTCGAACACGGGGCCCGGCCGACGCCGGGCCCCGTTCCGCATCGGCGCCGCGTCCGGGCGGAAACGCTCCCGGCGGCAGCGGAGGTTTCGCCCCGGCCCCACTCCATGTATACTGCCCCGATTGCTCGCATCCCCTGGCCCCATCCGGAAGGCGCCCCCGCCCCGACCATGAAGAAGCGTCCCACTCCCCGCCCCGACCAGTCCGGCGCCCTGCCCTTTCGGCGCAAGAAGGACGGACGCCTGCGGATCTGCCTGATCCACAAGCCCGGCCAGGGCGACTGGGGCATCCCCAAGGGCCACATCGAGCGT
>JAGRNP010000012.1:25109-44270 GCA_020440705.1 bacterium
GGCGAGACCTCGGAGGAGACGGCCCTGAACGAGGCCTGGGAAGAAGCCGGGTTGCGCGGCGACATCGTCGGCGAGCCGGTGGGCACCTACGTGTACTCCAAGTGGAACGGCACCTTCGCCGTCGAGATCCACCTCATGGAGGTCACCGGCCAGGACGCCACCTGGCCCGAGGACCACATCCGGGAGCGGCATTGGGTGAAGCCCGAGGTCGCCCGCCGGCGCATGCTGGGGCGAACCTTCGAGAAGCCGGTGCGCGACGCCCTGCTGCGGCTCCTCGGAGACGGTGGCGACTAGGGCGGTCCCCGGCGGGACCACCGGCGAAACACGGCGCCCCGACCATATGGCCGGGGCGCCGTTCTTCACTGGCGTGGCGCAGCGCACGACCTACACGTTCGTGCTCTCCTCCATCCGCACCAGCTTCTCCCATTCCTCGTCCACCCACTGCTGGGTGAACTCGAGGACGTGCTCGTTGCCGGGACGGAACAGGTGCTTGAAGCGGCCCTGCTTCTTCATCCAGTCGGCGATGGGCATCTTGTCCTTGGGCCGGGCGTTGATCTTGTACTTCCCGTTCTCCACCTCGAACAGCGGCCAGTAGTTGCACTCGACCGCCTCGCGCGCGAGGTCGATGCCTAGGGCCGGGTCGAAGTGCCAACCCACCGTGCAGGGCATCAGGATGTTCAGGAAGGCCGGACCGTCCACCGCCAGGGCCTTCTCCACCTTGGTGGCGAGGTCCTTCCAGTGGTACGGCGTCGTCTGGGCCACGTACGGGATGTTGTGGGCGACCAGGATCTTCGTCAGGTCCTTGCGGAGCTGGGTCTTGCCCGAACTCTCGGAGCCCGCCGGCGCGGTCGAGGTGTGGGCGCCCACGGGCGTCGCGCTCGAACGCTGGATGCCGGTGTTCATGTACGCGTTGTTGTCGTAGCACACGTACACCATGTTGTGCCCGCGCTCCATGGCGCCGGACAGGGACTGCAGGCCGATGTCGTACGTGCCGCCGTCGCCGCCGAAGGCGATGAAGTTCATCTTCTCGCGTTCGACCGGCAGCTCGCCGGCCTTCTTCAGGGCCCGGAAGGCCGTCTCGACGCCGCTGACGGTGGCCGCACAGTTCTCGAACGCGCTGTGGATGAACGAGGTCTTCCACGCCGTGTACGGGAAGATGGTCGTGACCACCTCCATGCAGCCCGTGGCGCCGCCGACGACGGTGTCCTTGCCCGCGGTCAGCATGATCTGCCGCAGGATGTTCGAGCCGGTGCAGCCCGCGCACGCGCGGTGGCCTCCGCAGAGGAGGTCTTCGTTCTGGGTCAACTGCTTCAGGGTCGTTGCCATGGTCGTGCCTCCTTTCTAGGACCGGATGCCCAGCAGGTTGATCTGGTTCATTTCGCCGCCGGCGGCGACCTTCTGCAGGTCCTGGATCACGGTCTCGACCTGCCTGAGGTCGAAGTCGCGTCCGCCGAGGCCGTAGATGTAGCCGTGCACGGGGACCTGCAGGCCGTACATGGCGCTGCGGACCTCCATGAACAGCGGGCCGCCCTGGCCGCCGAAGCTGGCCGAGCGGTCGAGCACGCAGACGGCCTTGCGGCCGGCCAGCTTCTCCGCCACGTAGTCGACCGGGAACGGCCGGAAGGTGCGCAGCTTCAGCAGGCCCACCTTGACGCCCTTCTCGCGGTACTCGTCGATGACGTCCTTGGCCGTGCCGGCGCTGCTGCCCAGCAGGACCATGACCATCTCGGCGTCGTCCAGCATGTACTCCTCGGCGAAGCCGTAGTGGCGGCCGGTGAGGTCGCCGAACTCCCGGCTCACCTGCTCGATGACCTGCATGGCCTTCGGGTACGCGGCCAGCTGGCTGGCCTTGTGCTCGAAGTAGTAGTCGGTCAGGTCGAGGGGGCCGACGGTGATCGGGTTCTCGGGGTCGAGCAGCGTGTAGGCGTGCTTGTACTTGCCGATGAACTTGTAGGCCACGTCGTCGGGCAGGATCTTCAGCGAATCGGCCGTGTGGCTGATGATGAAGCCGTCGTAGTTCACCATCACCGGCAGGCGGACGTCCATGTGCTCGGCGATGCGCCAGGACATGACCGCGTTGTCGTAGGCCTCCTGGGCGTTCTCGGCGAACAGGTGGATCCAGCCGGCGTCGCGGCCGCCCATGCTGTCGGAGTGGTCGCAGTGGATGTTGATGTTGCCCGACAGGGCGCGGTTCACCAGGGCCATGCAGATCGGCAGCCGCAGCGAGGCCGCGATGTAGACGACCTCCCACATGAGGGCGAAGCCGGCGCTGCTGGTGGCGGTGAAGGTGCGGGCGCCGGCGGCGGCCGAACCGACCGCGGCGCTCATGGCCGAGTGCTCGCTCTCGACGAGGATCATCTCGGTCTGCGATTCGCCGTTGGCGACGAACTCGGCGTACTTGTGCATCATCTCGGTCTGGGGCGTGATCGGGAACGCCGCGGCGACGTGGGGCCTGGCCTGCTTGAAAGCGTAGGCGACGGCCTCGTTGCCGGACAGTGCCACGAGTTTCTGTTCCATGACTCTCTCTCCTTTCCGGCTCGCGCCTACTTCTCTTCGCGGACCATGTTCAGGGCCGCCCGGCCCTTCTTGGCGGGCGGGCACTCGTGGGCGCAGATGCCGCAGCCCTTGCAGTGGTCGAGGATGATGCCCTTCATCACCGGCTTGTCGCCGGAGGTGTCGACGTCGATGGCCGAGTCGGGGCAGTAGATCCAGCAGAACATGCAGTGGATGCAGTTCTGCTCGATGAACTCGGGCACGAAGGTGCGCCAGTCGCCGGTCTTGTAGGTGGCGGCGTTGCCGGCGTCGCGGATGATGCCGCCCTCGTGCAGTTCGCTGTTCTGGAGGAAACTCATGCCGACACCAGCTCCTTGTTGGCGCGGTCGACCGCGGCCAGGTTGCCGTCGATCACGACCTGCGAGAATTTGCTGCTCAACTGCTCGACCAGCGCGCTCTTCAGCTCGTCGACGGTCATCACGTCGTTGACCGCGAGGAAGGCGCCGATCATGGGCATGTTCGGGATCGGGCGGCCGATGGCGTCCAGGGCGATGCCCGTGGCGTCGACCGTGTGCACCTGGGCGCCCTTGATGCCGAGCTTCTTCTGGATCGTCTTGGGATCCTCGGTGGTGTTGACGATGAAGACCGTGCCCTTGCCCGTGCCCGCGGTCACGCCCGCGGCGGGACTGTCGAGCAGGGTCGGATCCAGCACGATGACCGTGCCCGGATTCTCGATCATGCAGTGCCGCCGGATCGGTTCGTCGGCGATGCGGGTGTAGCCGCGCATGGGCGCGCCCCGGCGCTCCGGCCCGTACTCGGGGAAGCCCTGCCCGTATTTGCCCTTCTCCAGCACGGCCTCGGCGAGGAACATGGCGGCCGTCTTGGCCCCCTGCCCGCCGCGGGCGTGCCAGCGGATCTCGGTCATCTTTCGTGACATCGCAACACTCCTTGTGGTGGCGCCCCGGGCCGCTGTTGGTCAACCGGCACCCCATGTTGTACACTTGCGGTCGTGCACGGTCCGGTCGTCGGAAGTCTGGCGGCCGCGTGCGGTCCAGGGCTCTTGCATCTGTCGTGCTCGCCCAAGGTAGTCTTCCGACTGTTGCGAAACAAGCGAAACACGCCCCTGATTACGGATTTGCATGAAGCTGAAAGTCACTCTCACTTATAGGATTTAGATAGCTGTTGTCAAAAAGCCGACAACCTGGAAAGGGCCTGGATCCGGATGCGCAGCAACCGCCCCGAAATCGTTGAAATGAAGCTGGATGGAAGGGTGAGCCGGTTCGTTCTCGGCCCCCTGGCGGGCCTCGAACTGGAGCACTACCTGCGCGGCGGCGCCCCCGTGTTCGTGGTCGACGCGGCGGTGGCCGCGCACCATCCCGACTGGCTCGACCAGATCCAGCAGGGCTGCACCCGCTTGGAAAGCCCGACCCTGGTGCTGACCGGCGGCGAGGGCGTCAAGACCCTGGCCCGCCTGGGCCTGATCTACGACTGGCTGGCGGCCCGCAGCGTGGGGCGCGACGGCACCGTGGTCGGCGTGGGGGGCGGGACGGTGCTGGACCTGGTCGGGCTCGCCGCCGCCACCTGGAAGCGGGGCGTGAATTTCGTGGCCCTGCCGACGACGCTGCTGGCCATGGTCGACGCCGCCATCGGGGGCAAGACGGCCATCAACGCGGCGGGGCTGAAGAATCCGGTCGGGGCCTTCCATCCGGCCAGCGGCATCCTCGCCGACTGCGGCTTCCTGACTTCCCTGCCGCTGGGAGCGTGGCGCGACGGCATGGCCGAACTGGTCAAGACGGCGCTCATCGGCGACGCCCGGCTCTTCGCCGACCTGCACCGGGACCGGGCCGCCATCGCCGCGCTCCTGGGCGACCGGACGGCGGCGCCGGACGCGCCGGTGCCCGGCATCATCGGGGCCCTGCCCTGGGCCGAGTGGATCGGCCGCGCCGCCCGCGTCAAGGCCGACGTGGTGAACCGGGACTTCCGCGAGCTCGGCCCCCGGCGCGCCCTGAACCTGGGCCACACCCTCGGCCACGCCGTCGAGGCCTGGAGCCAGGACACCGCGGCGCCCCTCTCCCACGGCCAGGCGGTGGCCATCGGCATGGCCGTCGTCTTCCGCGTCGCCGCCGAGCGCGGCACCTGCCCCCTGCCCATCGCCGTCCAGGTGATCGAGATCCTCGAGGCGTGCGGGCTGCCCGTGAGCTGCTCGTGTCCCCCGGACCCGGTCCTCGAGGTCCTCATCTCCGGCGACAAGAAGGCGGTGGCGGGGCGCGGCGTGCGCTGGGTGCTGCCGCAGGAGGTGGGGCGGATGGATCTCGACGGCCGGGTGACGACCGCCGAGCTCCGCAAATGGCTGGACGACTGACGGACCGACCGGTCGCCTGACGGCCCTCCGGTCGCCGGCCGCTCCCTACTTGGCCAGGACCATCTTCCGCGTGCGGTCGCCCGCGGCCCCGCTCAGGCGCACGAAGTAGATCCCCGCCGCCGCGGCCCGCCCATGGCGATCCTGCCCGTCCCACACCGTGCGGTGGCTGCCGGCCTCGGCCTGGCCGTCGAGCAGCGTCCGCACCAGCCGGCCGCGCAGGTCGTACACGGCGATGCGCACCTGCCCGCGCCGGGGCAGGTCCCAGGCGATGGTGGTCCGCGGGTTGAACGGGTTGGGCGCCACGCCGGTGATGGCCAGATGGCGCGGCAGGTTCGCATCCGGCACCGGGCTGGGGCCGGAGCCGTCCACCGCCACGCGCGCGGAGTAGCCGCCGCAGCGGCCGTCGGCGTCCACCGCGCACACCAGGTAGTACCAGCCGCCGGTCGGGGGCGTGTCGTCGAGGAAGGCGGTGGGGTGGGCCACCGTGCGCACGGTCTTGGCCGCCGAGGGACGGAAGATCTCGGTGCTGTCGCGGTACACCACGTAGTGGCTGGTGTTGGCCGCCGCGGCCGCGTCCCAGGTCAGGCGCACCACGCCCCCGCCCAGATCGGCCAGGGCCGCGCCCGCGATGGGCGCCGGCTGGGCGAAGGCGGCATCGGGGCCGCCGTGCAGGCCGACATCGGCCGGGGAGCCGTCGGGATCGAGGCAGCCCGCCGCGCCGGCGTCGACGTTGGGCGAGTGCTCGCCGGGGCTGAAGTCGCCGGCGACCGCCGCCACGAAGCGGGGGTCGAGGCTGAACGAGCCCGGTCCCGGCGCGGCGCTCAGGTCGTCGCCGCCGGTGTTCTGCCAGGTGTTGTTGCCGTCGGCAACGGCCTCGGCGCCCGTGACCAGGAG
This sequence comes from bacterium, assembly GCA_020440705.1. Lineage (NCBI taxonomy): Bacteria > bacterium. Next base: position 30,859 of record JAGRNP010000012.1, read on the forward strand.
CCCGCCGCCCGCGTTGGCGAAGACCATGTTCTGGCGCACGGCCAGCGGTCCGGACCCGAAGACGAACGCCCCGCCGATGCTGGCGGCGGTGTTGGCGTCGAACTGGCAGTTCTCGACGCGGCCCGACGCGGCCAGACCGGCCAGGGCCCCGCCGAGGGCGGCGGCCGTGTTGCCGGTGGCGCGCACGTTGCGCAGGTCGAGGGCCGTGCCGTCGGTCTCGAGGGCGCCGCCGTTGCCGGCGAGGGTGCTGTTGCCGGCCAGGGTGACGCGGCAGAGGTCGAGGCTGCCGCCGAGGGCCGTCACGGCCCCGCCCCCTTCGCGCGCGCGGTTGCCGTCGATGGCGGTGTCGTGCAGCGAGACCACGGCCTGGTCGGCGAAGACGGCGCCGCCCCGGCCGGCCGCGCCGTTGTTCACCAGCGTCGCGCCCGCGAGGTGGACCGTCGCGCCGGACACGTGCACCGCGCCGCCCCGGTTCGCCGCGAGGCTGTCGCTCAGGACGTTGGCCGCGAAGGTGCAGTCGGTGAAGGTCGCCTCGGCGCCGGCAAAGACACCCACCGCGCCCCCGCCCGAAGCCGTGTTGCCGGTGAACACGCAGCGGTCGAAGACCGGCGCCCCCCCCACGACGCACGCGGCCCCGCCGAAGCCGACGCCCGTGCCCACGGCCGCCCGGTTGTTCTCGAAGCGGCAGTCCCGGAAGGTCGGCGCCGCCGCGTTGACGTACACCGCGCCGCCGTGCTGCCCGCCCACCGGTGTCGACGCGTACCCGCCCGTGCTCCCGTGGACGACCAGGCTCTCCACCGAGCCGAAGTCGCCGGCCCCGGCGTACACCCGGATGGCCGAGTTGGCCCCCTGCAGCCGGGTCGGGTGGGCGTCCATGTCCCGCACGGTGAAGTCGGTGTTCCACGACCCGATCACCTTCACCGTGCGATTCAGGGTGATGTTCCCGGCGTAGTCGCCGCCGGCCACGAGCACCGTGTCGGTGCCGGTGCAGGCGGCCACCGCGTCGCCGATGCTGTGCGCCGCCGTGGCGATCGACTCGTAGGGCGCCGTGTTGCTGCCCAGGGGCGACACGTAGCGCGTGCGGTGGCCGATCACCTTCACCGCGCCGGTCGTGAAACCGTAGCCGTCGGCGGTGCCGCTGCTGGGGAAGACCACGAGGCTGCCGTAGTCGGTGCTCTCGTTGGGCACGAGCCAGCTGTAGCTGCCCGTGTTGGGCACGTTCGTGGCGACGAGGATGTCGTCGCAGGCGCCGCCGGCGCCGAACCAGATGTCGACCGCCGGCACCGCGGGGCCGGTCGTGGTCCAGCTCAGGTCGACCCACTGGTCGGCGTAGAGCGGGGTCTGGGTCGGGCCCGGCGCGATGGCCACCGTGACCGGCGGCGGCGTGTAGTCGAGCTGGGTGACCGAGTTGCCGGTCAGGCCCGCCCCGTACTGGATCCAGGCGTAGCCGCCGTCGCCGAAGTCCGGACCCCAGCTGTTCTTGATCAGCCAGGCGCCGTTGCCGCCGCAGGCGCGGTCGTCGTAACCCACGATGAGCACGAGGTGGTTGATGACGCTGCCGGGCACGTCGAAGCAGCCGCCGCCATACGCCTCGAGGGCCGGACCGCCGTCGATGCCCGTGCAGACGGGTCCGTACTGCAGGGCCGCCTTGATCTGCTCGAGGTCGTTCACGATGTAGCTGAAGCCCGTGATCCAGCCGTACTTGCGGAAGTTCGTCTCCTCGCAGGGCGCGATGGGCGGATCGGCCTGCAGGTACGGATGGCAGTCCTCGAGGACCGCGCCGCGCTGCTGAAAGATGTAGTAGGCCGCCGTGGCCCAGCCGCCGTCGCAGCCGGCGCCGTACGGGTTGCACGACACGACCTGCTGCTCGGAGAGGTCGAGGGTCTGCCCGTAGTAGATCTGGATGAAGGCCTCCATCTCGGCCGTGGCGGCGAACGCCCAGCACGAGCCGCACTGGGCCTGGTTCTTCACCGGGGTGATGCCGCCCAGATCGCGCCAGTTCAGGTTCAGGGGCAGCGTCTTGGCCACGGGATAGATGCGGAGGTTCTTCTCCAGTTCGGCCTGGTAGCCCGGCGGCGGCGCATAGCCGCGCAGGTGGGCGCGCTCGTCCGGCGTGAGGGACCGGCTGAAGGTCTCGTCGACCTCCCAGTGGCCGCCCCGGGCGGCCGCCTCGCGGCGCAGGGCCTCGAAGTCGGGCAGGGCGGCGGCGAGGGCGGGCAGGGCGCCGGTCATAGCGAGAGCCAGGACGGCGAACAGGGCGGCCGGACGGCGGCGGACAGGGCCGGTGCGGGGCATCGGGAGCCTTTCGGGCGGACGGACCGGGACGACTCGCAGCGGGCGGCGGGATCCGGATCCGCGACGAAGGAACCCCGGGATTGTACCACGGCTGGCCGCTCCCGAACAGGGGGCGTCAGTAGACGGTGACCGGATCGACGTCGTGGCTCACGTCCACGCCCCGGAAACCGGCCTTCAGATCGGCCATCACCCCGACCAGCCAGGCCTTCTCCCCCGACCGCAGGGCCCCCTTGATCAGGATCTGGAAGCGGTAGCGGTCGTGCAGGCGGGGGAAGACCGCCGGCGCCGGGCCCAGGATGGTCAGGGCCGGCCGGGTGAAGCTGCCGCGCAGCGCCGCGGCCAGGCGCCCGGCCGCGGCTTCGGTGTCGCCCAGCCGGCGGCCGGTGATCCCCAGCCGCAGCAGACGGCGTTCGGGCGGGTAGCCGAGGGCCATGCGGGCGGGCAGCTCGTCGGCGAGGAAGCGGGCGTAGTCGTGGTCGGCGGCGGCGGCGATGACCGGGTGCTCCGGCTGCCAGGTCTGGAAGACGACCCGACCCGCCCCCGCACGCCCCGCCCGCCCCGCGACCTGGGTCAGCAGCTGGAACGAGCGCTCGGCCGCGCGGAAGTCCGGCAGGCCGAGACCGTCGTCGGCGGCCAGAACCCCCACCAGCCCGACGCCCGGGAAGTGGTGCCCCTTGGCCACCATCTGGGTGCCGACGAGGATGTCGGCCTCGCCGGCGGCGAACGCCGCGAGGATCTCCCGGTGGCTGCCCCGCCGCGTGGTGGTGTCCCGGTCGAGGCGCAGGATCCTCGCCGCAGGGAAATGCCCCTGCAGGTGGAGCTCGATCTTCTCGGTGCCGCCGCCCGAGGGCCGCACCTCCCCCGCGTCGCAGGTGGGGCACGCCTCGGGCACCGGCCGCGTGAAGGCGCAGTAGTGGCAGAGCAGGCGCCGGGGCCGCAGGTGGTAGGTGAGCCCGATGTCGCAGTTGGGGCACATGACGACCTCGCCGCAGTCGGGGCACTGCAGCACCCGCGCGAAGCCGCGGCGGTTGTAGAAGAGGATGACCTGGCGGCCGGCGTCGAGGGTGGCGGTCATGGCCTCGGTCAGCGCGGGCGTGAACCCCTCGACGGCGCCGGTGCCGCGCAGGTCGACGATCTCGACCGGCGGCAGCTCGCCGCCCATGCGCTCGGGCAGCTCCCACAGCTCGAAGCGGCCCTCGCGCGCGTTGTGCATGCTCTCGAGGTCGGGGGTGGCCGAACCGAGGACCACCAGGGCGCCGGCCTCGCGCCCCCGCACCAGGGCCGCGTGGCGGGCGTGGTAGCGGGGCTTCTCGTCCTGCTTGTAGGACGACTCGTGCTCCTCGTCGACGACGATGATGCCCGGGTCGCGGATCGGCACGAAGAGGGCCGACCGCGGCCCCACCACCACGTCGATCCCGCCGCGCGCCGCGGCCTCGTGGACGCCGCAGCGCTGGCCCGCCGACAGGCCGCTGTGGATCGCCGCGACCCGCGGGCCGAAACGGCTGGCGATGCGGGCCAGGGTCTGGGGCGTGAGCGCGATCTCGGGCAGCAGGAAGACGGCGCCCCGGCCGGCGGCCAGGGCCGCCTCGATCAGCGTCAGGTAGACCTCGGTCTTGCCGCTGCCCGTCACGCCGTGCAGGAGCATGGCGGCGAAACGGCCGGCCGCCAGGTGGGCCCGGCCGGCGGCGACGGCGGCTTCCTGATGCGGCGAGAGGGTGATGTCGGGACGGTCGACGGCCGGGTAGGCCGGCAGTTCGGCCAGGCCGCCCCGCGCCCGGGTGCCCGGCTGCGGCGGATGGAACAACGGCACGACTTCGCCCAGCGGCAGCATGTAGTAGGACGCCAGCCAGTCGGCCAGTCGCCGCCGCTCGCCCTCGATGCGGTAGGCGGCGTCGAGCACCCTCCGCACGTCCTTCAGCCGGACCCCGTCGACCTCCCGCACGCCTGGCGCCGCGGCGGCGGCCCCGACGACCAGGCCGAGCACCCGGCGCCGCCCGAAGGGCACCTCGACCAGATCCCCCACCCGCGCCGGCATCCCGTTCGCGTCCGGGACGTGGCGGTAGGTGAAGGTCCGGTCCAGGGGCACCGGGACGGCGACCTCGACGTGTTGGCAGGCGGGTTGATTGTCCATGACCGATCCGTGGCTGGGGCGTTGCGCCTCAATTCTTCGCGTGCGTGGCCGATAAGATACGTCGGCGCGGCGCCCCCGGCCCCGCCGCTCACCCTTCGCCCGGAGGGATGGACCGACCCGCCATGCGCACCCGCCGCTCCGGCCGCGCTCCCGCGGCCCTGCTGGTCGTCGCGATCCTCGCGGCGCCCCTTTTCCCGACGCACGTCGTGCCCTGCGCCGCCCTGGCGGACCCGGCCCCGGCGCCGACGGCCACGACGCCCCGGGACGGCGAATACTACTTCGGGCAGTTGCGGGCGTCCATTGTCGAGGTCGTCGCCGACCACCAGGCCCTCATCAACCGCACGCCGACGGGCACGGTCAAGGACCCGGCCCTGATGCCGCGGGCCTATGCCGACCAGGCCGCCGGCGTGTTCGCCGGGCTCGTGGGGTCCGGGTTCGACCCGGCCGGGCTCGGCCGCGACCCGGCCGCCATCGCCCGGGCCCTCGGCACCCTGCTGCAGGCCGGCCGCATCACCACCGCGCGCCTGCAGACCGCCATCAACACCGAGCCGGACGGCACGGTGGTGCTGAAGAAGTTCGTGCCCGCCGCCTTCGGCCGTCTGGTGGCCGAGAACTTCCGCCGCCGCACGGGCGTCACCATCAAGCAGACCACCCTCGGCCGCGGCGCCTACGGCCCGCGCAACGAGTTCAACGCGCCCGACGCCTGGGAGCGCGGGGCGCTGCGGGTGATCGAAGCCAACGCCGGCGACGCCCCGGCGGCCTTCGGTGAGCAGGTCGGTGCGGACTACCGGCTCGTCAATCCCATCACCATCCAGGAAGCGTGCCTCGTCTGCCACGGCGAACCGGCCGGCAGTCCCGGCCCCTACGGCCACCCTCGCGAGGGCTATCGCGTCGGCGAGATCCGCGGCGGCATCAGCCTCACCCTGCCCCTGGCCGCGACGACCCCCTGAGCGGGCACCGCGCACCCGGCACCGGAAAGCGGCGAGGGTCCCCCGGAAGGGACCCTCGCCGCGTTGCGGAACCGGTGCTGCCGGAATCAGGAGCGCGCGCCGAGCAGCTGCTGCACCGTGTCGATCACCTTCTGCGGACTGAAGGGCTTGGTGATGTACTGGTCGGCCCCGGCCTCGTTGCCGGCCTGACGATCGGCCTGGCCCACCCGCGCCGTCAGCAGGATCACGGGGATGCCCGCCGTCTCGATGTCCTCCTTCAGGGCGCGGCAGGTCTCGATGCCGCCGCGGCCGGGCATCATCACGTCGAGGATGATCAGGTCCGGGCGGTGCTCGCGCGCCATGGCCAGGGCGTCCTCGCCGTTGTGGGCCGACAGCACGTCGAAGCCCTCGGCATGCAGGCTGAAGTCGAGGATGTGGCGGATGTTGTGCTCGTCGTCGGCAATCAGGACTGTCTGCAAGGCGGAGCCTCCTTGGGCGTCGCGGAAGTGGTTTTCCCGTTTATCGGCCGCGGCCCCCCGCGGCTGAAGAGCCGATTTCGCGCCCCGCCCGCCTTCAGGAGAGGCTGATCATGCCCCGTCGGTCCAGGGGCGGCCGCACGAGTTCCCGTCCGTCCGCGCCGTGGGCCTGCAGGTCGCGGATGCGCTCGCGCCGCGCCTCGACCTCGGCCAGGAAGACGTCGGTCATGCGCGGGCAGAACTGGCGCCCGGCGCCGGCCCGGATCTCCGCGACGGCGTCGTCGAGTTCGTAGGCGCCGCGCCACGGCCGCCGGCTGAGCAGGGCGCTGAAGGTGTCCGAGAGGCGCACGAGGCGCGCCCCGAGGGGGATCGCCTCGCCCGCCAGGCCGGACGGGTAGCCGGTGCCGTCGAAGTTCTCGTGATGGTGCGAGATGATCTGGCGCACGCGCGGATCCGGCTCCAGGGGCTCGAGGATCTCGAGGCCCGCCTGCACGTGCTCCTGCACCAGGCGCTCCTCGTGGGCCGTCAGGGTGCCGGGTTTGCCGAGCAGCTGGGGCGGCACGCAGCCCAGCCCCACGTCGTAGAACTGCAGGGCGAAGGCCAGGTGCTCGAGCTCGTCGTGGGGCAGCATGATCCGACGCGCCGCGGCCAGGCAGATCTCCTGGCACACCTGCAGGATGGTCTCGTGGCGCAGGTGCCCCACGGCCGTGGTGGCGCGCAGGGTCTCGCGGATGCGCTCGAAGCGGCGGGCGCCGTCCTGCCACGCCTCATAGCGCTGCAGCAGGCTGGTCAGCCTCTGCGCCAGGGACTCGAGGAAGACGGCGTCGTCCTCGTCGAGAGGTCGCCCGTCGGTGCGGTTGTTCACCGTGATGACGCCGACGGTCCGGTCGCCGTCGCGCAGCGGCACGCAGAGCAGCGACGGGGTCGTGTAGCGCGGCTCGTTCACCTCGTGCCCGAAGCGTTCGTCGGCGGTGACGTCCGCCACGAGCAGCGTCCGGCCGGTGGCCCACACCTTGCCCGAGAAGCCGGCCCCCCGCCGGATGCGTGCGCTCTGGACCACCGCCTCGGGCAGCCCCACCGCGGCCCTGATCTCGAGATACTCGTCCTCCGGATCGGGCATGAGCAGGGTGGCCACCTGGATGCCCAGGCTCTCGCACACCCACAGCATCACGCGCTGCATGAACTCGCCGGCCTCGAAGGGCAGGCTCGCCACGGCCGACGGTCCGGTCGGCTGCAGCACCGCCGGCCGCCGCGGCAGCAGCACCACGAAGCGGGCGCCGCCGGTCTCGACGTTCTCGGCCCAGATGCGGCCGTCGTGGTTGGTCACGATGTCGTGGCAGAGGGCCAGGCCGAGGCCCTGCCCGTTGTGGGCCCGGGTCGTCGAGCCGTCGACCTGGAAGAAGCGGTCGAAGATCTCGCCCAGCTTGTCTTCGGGAATGCCGATGCCGGAGTCCTCGACCGAGAGGCGCACGGCCGTGCCGGTCTCCTCGAGGCGGATGCGGACGCGCCCGCCGCCGGGCGTGAACTTGAAGGCGTTGCCCACGAGATGGGTCAGCAGCTGCTGGATGAGCATGGCGTCGACCGGCATGACGATCTCGTCGCTGGACACCTCCACCGTCAGGTCGATGTCGCGCTCGAGGGCACGCGTGCGCCAGGAGTCGTCGAGTCGCCGCACGAGGGCGGCCACGTTGGTGTCCTCGTGCACGAGCGTCGGCCGGCCGCTGTCCATCTGGTTCAGCTCGAGGATGTCGTTGATGATGCCCGTCAGCTTCACCGACTCGGCGTGGATCACCTTCAGGAACTCGTCCTGCGAATCGCCGGACAGGCTGTCCATGTTGTTCTGCAGCAGTTCCGTGTAGGCCGAGATCGAGGTCAGCGGCGTGCGCAGCTCGTGGCTCACGTTCGCGATGAAGTTCTTCTTCAGGTCGGCGAGGCTGTTCAGCTTCTCGGAGGCCACGCTCAGCTCGGCGTTGTTGCGGGCCAGCTTCTCGTACACCTCGGCCGACTCGATGGCCGTCGTCGCCTGCTGCACCAGGAACTCGAGCTGACGGACCTCGACCACGCCGGGAATGAGCCCGCCGAGCGGATCCTCCAGGCGCAGGAAGGCGATGGTGTCCCCACCCGCGGTGACCAGGGGCGCCACCAGGGCGTGGCCGTCGCGCCACTCGCGGCCCACCAGGGGCGGCATCTCGTCGGCGCCGGCGTCGTGTCCGCCGGCGGCGCCGCCCGCAGGCACGAGGTAGCAGTTGCTGTAGCGGTCCTTCACGTCCGAGAGCTCCGCGTACCCGGCGGCGGTCACGTGGTCCGCGCCCGGTCCGCGGGCCCCGTCCGGAGCGTTGCCGGCGCAGGCGCGCGCCTCGAAGGCCTGGGCCACGTCCGACCACACGTACAGCACGACCCGCCGGAACCCGATGATCTCCTCGACCGCGCCGACGATGTGCTCCATGAGCTCGTTCATGTTGCGGGTCGCGTTCATGCGCGCCGAGACGGCCAGGATCTTCTCGAGGGTGCGGCTGCGCAGGCGCAGGACGTCGGTCTTGTCCTTCTGCAGGGCCAGCACCTCGACCGCCTCGTCGCGGGCGGCCGCGGCGGCGTCCCGGTCGCGTCGCAGCTCGGCCACCTCGTGGGCGAGCTCGTCGCGCCGGCGCAGCAGCCGCAGGCGGCTGGCGCGGATGCGCCACCAGGTCATCACGCCCCACACCCCGACCGCCGTCGCCAGCACGAGCAGCACCACGACGAGACCCGGCACGCGCACGGCGGCCGGGCCCAGCACGGGCAGCACGATGGCGAAGGACGCGGCCAGGGCCATGGCGTCTCCTCTAGCGGGAACCCGAGCGCGTGGCGAGCATCCGGGCCACGCGTTCGACCAGTTTGGCGATCACGAACGGCTTGCGCATGAAGAGGTTGGCGCCGGCCTCCTTCATGCGTTGCCGGGTCTCGTCGTCCGACCGCGCCGACAGCGCCACGATGATCGCGCCGGCGTAGTTGCGGTTGCGGCGGATCAGGCGGGTCGTGTCGACGCCGTCCAGGCGCGGCATCATGATGTCCATGACCACGACGTCCGGCTCGAAGGCCGCCATCCGGTTCATGCACTCGATGCCGTCCGAGGCGTTCTCGACCCGGTAGCCCTCCTGGGTGAAGGCCTGCGCCAGCAGGGTCGAGATGGGCTTCTCGTCGTCCACGATCAGGACACGGACGGGTGCGGTCATGGGTCCTCCTCTAGCCGGCGGCCGGGTCGCTGCCCGACGGCGGCGTGGTGACCATCTGGGGCGCCGCGGCGACGGCCTGCGCCAGGGCGTCGACGATGCGCGGATCGAACTGGGTGCCCGCGTGGTTGCGGATCTCGGCCAGCGCCGCCGCCGGCGCCAGGCCCGCACGGAAGGGCCGGTCGCGGGTCAGCGAGAACCAGGCGTCGATGACGGCGAGCAGGCGCGCCCCGAGGGGCACCGCCTCGCCGGCCAGCCCGTCGGGGTAGCCCCCGCCGTCGAAACGCTCGTGGTGGTGCCGGATGATGACGGCCGTGGCCTCGTCCGGCAGCAGGGGCGCGAGCACGTCCATCCCCTGCTCCACGTGGCGCTCGACCTCGTCGCGCTGGTCGACGGCCAGCTGGCCGTCGCCGTAGACGATCTCCTCCTCGATGCGGGCCATGCCCGCGTCGTGCAGGGTCGCCGCGTACTGGATGCGGCGCAGGCCCTTCTCGCCCACGCCGAGACGCCGCCCCACCTGCTCCAGCAGGTCCAGGGCCCGCGGTGTCGCCGTGGGCACGCCCGAGCGGCGCATGGTCAGCAGGGTGCGCACGGCCTCGATGGTGCGCCCCGCGGCCAGGGGCACGCCCTGCAGGGCGGCCCGGATCACGTCGGCCAGCACGGTCAGCTGCACCAGGTCGGCCTGGTCGTAGCGGCCTTCGCGGCGCCGACCGGCCACGACCACGCCGAGCACGTTCTCGCCCGCACCGAGGGGCGCGAACATGCGCCCGCTCTCCTCGCTCGCGTCGGCGCTCCAGGCCAGGTCGTCGGCCAGGGCCGGCGGTTCGACGGCCGGACGTCCGGCCTGCATGAAGCGCGTCCAGGCCGTGTTCTCGAGGATCGGCCGCACGTCGGCGCGGGCCAGGCGGCAGCCCATGGCGCCCGCGGCGACCAGGGCGCCGTTGCGGTCGCGCAGCAGGATCGCCACGGCGCGCGAGCCCGTCAGCTCGGCCACCAGGCGCAGGAGCTCGTCGACGAGGGTGCGGGCCTCTTCCGGATCGGTCTTCGGCCCCAGTTCGAGGGGCAGGGCGGCGGCGGCCCCGGTCTCCTTGGGCACCATGAAGCGGAACTCGGCGCCTCCCGCCTCGGGCCGGCCCACTTCTATGTGGCCCCCGTGCAGGTGCACGATGTGCCGCGCGATGGTCAGGCCCAGGCCGGTGCCCTCCTCGCGAGCGGTGGTGCCGTCGGCGCGGTAGTACTCGCGGAAGACGCGGCGCATGTCGCCGGCGGGAATGCCCGGACCGGTGTCGCGCACGGTCACGGAGACGGCCGACTCGAGCTCGGCCACGGTCACCCGCACGGCGCCCTCGCGGGGCGTGAACTTCACCGCGTTGCCCAGCAGATTCAGCAGCACCTGCCGGATCAGGTCGGTGTCGACCATGGCCCGCGGCAGGCCCGGCGCGGCCTCCACCGTCACGTCCAGGTCCTTGTCCTGGATCGCCGCCTGCAGGCCGCGCACGGTGTCGTGCACCAGGGGCACCAGGTCGACGGCTTCGCGCTGCAGGGTGCGCGAGCCGTACTCGACCCGCGTGAAATCGAGGATGCGGTTCACCATGCGCAGCAGGCGGTCGGCCTCGGCCTTGATCACGTCGAGGAACTCGCGCGCGTGGGGGAACTGCTCGTCGGTGAGCTGGTTGCGCAGCACGTCGGTGTAGGCGGTGATGCTGGTCAGGGGCGTCTTGAACTCGTGGCTCGTCATGGCGACGAAACGGCCCTGCAGGCGGTTCAGCCGGGTCAGCGATTCGGCCTCGCTGCGGGCCTGGTCCAGGTCGACGCCCAGCGAGGCGAGTTCGGCCCAGAGACCGGTCACGACGCCCACCGCGCGACCGACGGCGGACAGCATCGCCGCGAGGTCCTCGTGGGCGCCGGGCTCCCGTTCGACGACGACGCAGGCCACGATGTGCCCGAGCACCCGCACGGGCAGCAGGCACCACGGCCCCGCGGCGGCATCGTCCAGCACCGACCAGGGCGCCCCGCCGGGCACCGGCGCCGGTCCGCAGGCCACGGGATGCTCCTTGTCCCCGGCCGCCGCCGCCAGCGGATTCCAGCCGCCGGGCAGGGCCACCCAGCGCGGCGCGGACTCGCGCGACACGACCAGGCAGGTTTCCCGGCGACGGTTCCAGTTGCTGTCCAGCAGGAAGGCGCGATCGGCGTCGACGGCCACGGCGAGGTGGCGCGCACCGGGCAGGTGGGGCAGCGCGTCGGCCAGGCCGAGCGCGAGGCGTTCCAGGTCGGGGGTGCCGTCCCCCCCGGCGAGCCGCTCCATCAGGGCGGACACCGGACGAAGCTCGTGGCCGAGGCTTCCGGCTTCATTCTGCGTGTGAAGCATGGTTCCCCTGCCTGTCAGCTGGATTCGCCTTCGGGTTCCTTGGCGCTGCCCTCTCCCATGGCAGAAGTGATCAGTTCGGGCTGGTCCCCGTCGGACGAGCGGCGCTCACGCACGATGACGCTCGCGGGCGACGTCTTGCCGAAGCGCTTCAACTCGGCCAGGGTGTCGCTCAGCTGGGCCGGATGCTCGAAGCGCCCCTTGGCGTCGACGATGAGCGCCAGCGTGAGCGTGATGAGCGGGAAGCGTTCGGTGTTGCCGCTGCGGCTCTCGACTTCCAGATAGCCCCGCTGCCAATCGGCCGGATCGTGCAGGTCGATCTTCCCCGCGTCGAATTCCTCGATGATGCGGCGGGCCAGGCTCTCGCCCGTGGCGGTGTCGGTCGCCACGACGAAGTCGTCGCCGCCCACGTGGCCGACGAATTCCCAGCCGGCCCCGTACTTCTGGGTGCAACCCACCAGCACGCCGGCGAGGAACGAGATGGCACGGTCGCCCATGCTGTAGCCGTAGTGGTCGTTGAAGCTCTTGAAGCGGTCGATGTCGATGTACATGAACGAGAACTCGCGCCCCGACGCGATGCGCGACTGGATCTCGCGCTCGATGGCCCGGTTGCCGGGCAGCCCCGTCAGCGGATTCGCCTCGCGCTCGCGCCGCGTGGCCTCCAGCAGGTTGCTGACCCGCAGCAGCAGCTCGTCGTGGTTGAACGGCTTGATGATGTAGTCGTTCGCGCCGCCCTTCAGCCCCTTGACCTTGTCCTGCTCCTCGCCCTTGGCGGTCAGCAGGATCACCGGCAGGCGGGCGGTCTCGAATCCGGCACGAATGATCTCCAGCACGGAAAAGCCGTCCATGCGTGGCATCATCACGTCCAGCAGCACCAGATCCGGTTGGAAACTGGCCACCGCTTTCCAGGCTTCCTCGCCGTCCTCGGCCATCTGGACCTCGAACCCCTCCTGCTCCAGCAGAAACTGCAGGATGCGCCGGATATGGGGCTCGTCGTCGGCAACGAGAATGCGCGCTTTCGCGGTCATATTCACCCTTTTCGTCTGGACGAGAGCGTGCTTCCCCCTTCCGTGGGGGATCACGCATCTCTTATCGTCGCAAAGGGTATGCCATTTGAGGGATAATTCGCAGGATGGCGGGAGCGGTCAGCGCCAGCTGGTCACCGGACCCCGCGGAAAGCTGTCCAGGGCCAGGGAATCGCGCTTTCCGGCCAGAAAATGGCAGTAGCCGGCATAGGCGATCATGGCGGCGTTGTCCGTGCAGTAGACGCGTTCCGGGGGCCGGAAATGCAGGCCCCGGCGCTCGGCCTCGGCGGCGACCCGGTCGCGCAGGCCCCCGTTGGCGGCCACGCCCCCGGCCAGGTACACCGCCCGGACGTGGGTGCGGCGGGCGGCGGCGAAGAGCTTGGCCGTGAGGGTGTCGACGATGGCCTCCTGCACCTCGCGGCTGACGTCGGCCACCGTCTGCTCGTCGAGGGGTCGCGGCAGCCCGTCGACGGCGGTGCGGACCGCCGTCTTCAGGCCCGAGAAGCTGAAGGCCAGTCTCTTGTCGTGCAGCAGCGGGCGGGGAAACGCGAAGATGCCCGGCCGGCCCTGCGCCGCCAGCCGATCGATGTGCGGTCCGCCGGGATAGGGCAGCCCCAACAGCTTGGCCGTCTTGTCGAAGGCCTCGCCCGCGGCGTCGTCCAGGGTCGCCCCCAGGCGTTCGTAGGTGCCGACCGCCGGCATGTGGATCAACTCGGTGTGCCCGCCCGACACCACCAGCACCACCGCCGGCAGCACCATGTCCTCGGTCAGGGCGTTGGCCAGGATGTGGCCCTCGATGTGGTGCACGCCGACCAGGGGCAGGTCGTGGGCCATGGCGAGGGCCTTGCCCGTGCTCAGCCCCACCAGGAGGGCCCCGATCAGCCCCGGCCCCGCGGTGACGGCGATGCCGTCCAGATCGCCCAGGCGCAGCCGCTCGCGCGCGAGCAGCACGTCGACCAGGGGCAGCAGGTTCACCAGGTGGGCA
>JAGRNP010000012.1:44369-55227 GCA_020440705.1 bacterium
CGGCTGGCCAGCTCCGGCACCACGCCGCCGAAGTGGTCGTGCAGGTCGACCTGGCTGGAGACGAGATTCGCCGCCACGCCCCGTTCGCTGTCGTAGAGGGCGACGCTGGTGTCGTCGCACGAGGTCTCGATGCCCAGGACCCTCACGCGTCACCGTCCGCGGGAGTCGCCGTCTGCACCGGCCAGATGCGCTCGCGCAGCTCGGCCACGGCGCTCGCCTCCTTCTCCATCTCCTCGAAGACCGGGCCGATGGCCGTGGCCACCTCGCGCACCAGCACCGAACGCGTGCTCAGGCCCCGGGCCGCCGCCGTGCCGGCCAGGCCGTGCAGGTAGGCGCCGAGCAGGGCGGCATCGCGGGCCGTCAGGCCCTGGGCGAGCAGGCCGCCGACCAGCCCCGTCAGCACGTCGCCGCTGCCGGCGCGGGCCAGGGCGTCGTCGCCGCTGGCGTTGATGTGGACCCGGCCGTCCGGCGTCGCGATGAGCGACGGCGCGCCCTTGAGCATGAGCACCACGTTCCACTCGGTCGCGTAGCGACGCACCAACTCGAAGCGCCGCGCCTCGACCTCGGCGGGCGTCAGGCCCACAAGGCGCGCGAACTCGCCGGCGTGGGGCGTCAGGACGACCTGGTCGGTGCCGAAGCGCGGCGTCCGGCCCGTGCGGGCGAAGGCGTTCAAACCGTCGGCGTCGAGGACGACCGGCCGCTCGCAGGCGGCCATCAGGTCGCACACCCAGGCGTCGGTGTCGGGATCGCCGCCGAGACCCGGTCCCACCGCCAGCGCCCCCACGCCCGCCGACAGCGCCGTGAACACGGCGTCGTCCAGGGGCGCGATGGTGCCGCTGCCGGTCTCGGGCACCGCGTTCGTCAGCACCTCGGGCAGGCTCACGCGCATGGCCGTCTCCAACCCGCGGGGCACGACGAGCGAGACCAGACCCGCTCCCGACCGCAGGGCCCCCATGCCCGCCAGCGTGGCCGCCCCGCCGTACGCCGCCGACCCGGCCACCACCAGCAGGGCGCCGAACTGGTACTTGTGCGACACCGACGAGCGCGACGGCAGCAGGGCCAGGTACTCGTGCCGCGGCAGCCAGTGCAGTTCCGGCGTGTGGGCCTCGCACAGCTCGGGCGGAAAGCCGATGTCGATCACCTCGACGTCGCCGGCGAAGTCGCGGCCCGGCGCCAGCAGCAGGCCCCGCTTGGGCAGCCCCACGGTGATGGTCATGTCGGCGGCCACGGCCACCGGGTCGATGCGGCCGTCGTCGCCCGACACGCCCGAGGGGATGTCCAGGGCGATGCACGGGATGCCCGCGTCGTTGATGTTCCGGATCAGGTCGATGTAGGGCCCGCGCAGGGGCGGCGTGATGCCGGTGCCCAGGATGCCGTCGACCACCAGGTCGGCGGTGCCGGCCAGCTCGGTGAACGCGGCCGCCCACTCCCCGGCCTCGGGCACGAAGACCGTCACCTCGTCGGTGAGGAGTTCGAAATTGGCCTGGGCGTCGGGACTCAGCTCGTCCGGACGGGCCAGCAGCATCACCGAGACGGGGCAGTCGGCCTCGGCCAGCAGGCGGGCCACGACGAGGCCGTCGCCGCCGTTGTTGCCCTTGCCGCAGATGACGAGGACCCCCGTCACCGGCGCGGCGTCACCCTCCCGTTCGCCCGCCACGTGACCGCAGCCGGGCCCGTGCACGTGCTCGTGATCGCTGCCCTCGGCCTGCTCCTGCAGGAACTCGAGGATGAGCTCGGCCATGGCCTCGCCCGCCCGCTCCATCAGCTCCAGACCCGGCGTCCCGGCCGCGATGGTGGCGCGGTCGATGGCCGCCATCTCCCTGGCGGTGCACACTCTCATGGGCCGTCCTCCCCGTTGGCGCCGGCCACCCCGTTCAGGCGGTCGAGCACGTCCAGCAGTTGCAGCAGATCATCCACCACGAAATCGGGGACGGTCGCGTCGCCCGGCACCTTGTCGGCGTACTGGCTGTACTGGTCGCCGTAGCGCGCGTACACGGTGTGGGTGCCGGCGTTGCGCCCGCCCCGGATGTCCCGTTCCTTCCAGTCGCCGATCACGACGGCCCGGTCCGGCGCGACGCCGAGGCGCTCGAGCGCCATGCGGAATCCGGTCGGGTCGGGCTTGTGGGCGCCCGTGTCGTCGTGGGTCAGCACGAGGTCGAAACTGTGCTGCAGACCGAGATAGGTCAACCGCAACCACGCCTCGAAGCGCGGCGCGTCGCTGACCACGGCCATGCGGTAGCCCGCCTTCAGCAGGCTGTTCAGCACCAGCCGTGCGTGGGGATAGGTGACCAGCGAGGCCTCCCGCGCCCGCCGGTACGCCACCACGGCCGCGGCCAGGATGCGGTCGTCGCTGCGACCGACGGTCTGTTCGAGGAAGAAGTTGAACACGCGCTGGTGCTCGATGCCCTTGTCCTTGTAGATGGCGAAGATGCGATCGGTGGCCTCGCCGCGCCCGAGGGGCAGGCCCGCGTCGATCATGGCCTCGACGGCGGCCCGGATCGCGTCCTCCTTGGCCTTCATGAAGTCGGTCAGGGTGTTGTCCAGGTCGAAGATGACGGCCTGGATGCGGCGCTCCGCCGGGGCGCCCGGACCGGCCGGGAAAGACGAAGGGGATGCCAGGGGCTGGTCGCTCACGGGACGGCCTTTCGCCGGGATCGGAAAGGGTGGGTGCCTTTGCATGATAAACCTATCCGGGCGCGATGGCACTCCTGCCGGCGGGCGGGAATGCGGTTGCATCCCCCGGGGGTTGCAACGATCATGGGCCCCATGGAATCGCCCCGCGAACCCCGACGGCACCTGCCGCCCGCCAGCATGTGGACGACCTGGACGGCCCTGCGCATCCTCGCCCTGGCGGTGATGCTCATGGCCGGCAACTTCCTGCTGCAGATCATCTTCTACGGGATGGGCGGCGGCCTCTTCCTGCCGGTGCTGGTCGGTTCGGTCGGCGGCGTGGTGGTGCCGCTGCGCCTGCTCGCGTCCCGCACCGGGCTTCCCCTGCGCGACGACTTCGGCCTGCACGTGCCGGCGATCCCCGTCGTGCTCGCGGCGGCCCTCATGGCGGTGGCCGCCCTCTCGCCGACCTCGCTCCTGGCCCAGTTCAGCGTGCGCCTGCATCCGCCCGACGCCGAGTGGCTCAACTTCATGGCCGACAACATGCCCCAGGGCCCGGTCGAACTCGCGCTGGCCTTCCTGGCCGTGGTCGTGGCGGCGCCCCTGGCCGAGGAGCTCGTCTTCCGCGGCCTGGTCCACCGCCTCGCCAGCCACCTGTGGGGACCCTGGCCGGCCGCCGTCGTCTCGGCCCTGGTCTTCGGCATCGTCCACGGCGAACCGTGGTACCTGTTCGGGCTGGTCGGCATCGGCTTCGTGCTGGCCGTGGTGTACGAGGCGACCGGTTCGCTCGTGGCCTGCTGGATCACCCACGCCGTCCACAACGCCATCTCCCTGAGCATGATGATCTGGGGCGACGACGGAGGCGCCGAGGTGCCCGCCCTCTCCCTCGTCGACGGGCTCATCGCGGGCGGCTCGCTCGTGCTGCTCGTCCTGCTGTCGGCCTACCTCTGGCAGAATCGGCCGGACCGGCACGCCTGAACGCACGTCGCCCCGGACCGGGACCGGTCCGGGGCGACGTGCGGGCGGGCGGCGAACGGCGGGGAGGCGGACGCACCCCCATCCGGACGGGACGGGACGCCTACTTCTCCGATTCGCGCAGGCTCTTGCCGAGGCTGATCTCGCCGTTGTCGATGCGGATGCTGAAACCGCAGGCCGGGTTGTGGCACACCCAGGCCTTGTAGCGGATCGGGGCGCCGTCGCGCCCGTAGTCCGAAAGCGGCAGCAGCACGCCGGCGTCGCATTTCTTGCAGGGAGGAAAATCCATCTTCGTCTCCAGGGCGCAGGCCCAGGCCGGGGCAGTCCCACCACCCGTTCCGGAAGTCCCATGACCGGCCCCTCCGCCGGACACCGTACGGCGCGGTCCCGATTCAGGACCTGCGCGGTCCGCATATCCTAGCAGAATCGTATGCGTTAGCAACCGCCGATCGGGCTCAGGTCTTCTGGGGCTTCTTCCGGGCCGCCGGGAACAGGACGTTGTTCAGAATCAGCCGGTAGCCGGGAGAGGTCGGGAAGAGATCCAGGTCGGTGGGCGGATCCCCCACGCGATGCTGGTAGTCCTCGGGGTCGTGGCCGCCCAGGAAGGTCCAGGTGCCCATGCCCCGCTTGCCGTGGATGTACTTCACCTCGTCGGTGCCCTCGACCGCGGCCAACACGATCGCCGAGCGCTTCAGGTTCTTGCGGCTGTAGCCGGTCGTCTGGCCCAGGAAGCCGTTGATCACGTTGACGTGGTTCTGGGTGAGCATGGCCGGCACCGGATCGTACTTGGCGGCGAAGGCGAAGAGGGTGAAGTAGTCGGCCATGGCGCCGCGCATCATGGCGTAGTTGCTGGTGTCCAGGTCGGAGAACTCGTACACCATCGGGTTGGTCGTGAGATGGAAGTCGCGGAAGGCGAAGGTGGCCTCGTAGTCGACCCGGTTGCGGTAGTCCGGATCGTAGGGCGTGTTGTCGAACGGCTCGGGCACGATGTCGGTGTCGAGCCAGGCCAGGGCGAGATCGATGGTGTCGGTGGCGCTGCACATGGCGAAGAGGAAGCCGCCGCCCTCGACGTAGGTGCGGATGGTGAGCGCGACGGCGTGCTTCAGCTGCCACACCGTGGCGTAACCCAACCCCCGCGCCATCTCCTCGCTGGCGTGCTTCTGCTCCAGGTACCAGGGCTCGAGCCCGAACGTCGCATAGAACTTGCCGTACTGGCCGGTGAAGTCCTCGTGGTGCAGGTGCAGCCAGTCGTAGTCGTTCAGCTTGCCGGCCAGGACGTCCGGATCGTAGACCACGTCGTAGGGCACCTCGGCGTAGGTCAGGGCCAGGGTGACCGCGTCGTCCCACGGCTGCTTGTTCGGCGGGCTGTAGACGGCGATGCGGGGCGGCGTCTCGAGCAGCACCTCGTCCATGTTCTCCTGCTTCACCTCGGCCCGGATGGCCGCCACCTGGGCCTCCCCGAGTTCCTCGAAATCGACCCCGAGCAGGCGCGCATCCAGGCGCACGCGGGCCGTGTCGTCGCAGAGGAAGCTGCCCCCGCGGTAGTTGAGCAGCCAGGTGACCTTGTCGCCGGCCTGCAGGGTGTGGAAGGCGACGCCGTATGCGCGCAGGTGGTTGCCCTGGGCCAGGTCCATGGGCACGAGCAGGTACGACGCGGCGCGCGCCGCCGGCGCGGCGAGCACGAGCAGGGCGGCCGCCAGCAGGACCGAAGGCCGCGGCAGGCGCTGGTGCAGGATGGGCATGGTTCTCTCCGCCTCGTCTACTGGGGCAACGCGCGCAGCTCCTCGCGCACGTCGTCGATGAACAGGTAGTCCGGGTACTGGGCCAGCAGCTGCTCCCAGACGGTGCGGGCCGCCGCGGCGCGCCCCGCCTCCTGCAGCAGCTCCCCGCGCCGCTGCAGGGCCCGGGCGGCGTAGCGCCCGTCCGGATGCTCCAGCGCGAGACGCTGCAACAGGGCCAGGGCCTCGTCGTCGCGACCGTGGGCCGCGTAGGCGTCGGCGAGCTCGAAAGCCGCCCGCTCGTAGAGGTGCTGCGGCGCGGTCAGGTCGAGGCGCCGCTCGGCCTCGCCCAGGAACCGCTCCAGCGCCGTGACCCGCGCGTCGGGATGCGCCGTCAGGTCGGCGTAGACCGCCGGGGCGTACAGGCCCAGGATCTCCGGGCCGCCGGACGGGTTCTCCATCTCCTCGGCGATGATCAGGCCCAGCTCCAGGGCGTCGTTGGCGTAGGCCGCGCCGGGGCTGTCCAGGGCGATCACCGCGAAGCGGTCGCGGGCGGTGGCGAAGTGCCCCTCCGCGAGGTCGAGTCGCGCCAGGTGGTAGTGGGCATGCCCGCCCGCCTCGCGGAACTCGGGATCCCGCCCCAGGCGCGTCAGCACGGTGCGCCCCCGGGCCGTGTCGCCGGCGGCCAGATAGCACTCGCCGAGCGTCAGGCGCACCAGCGCCAGGCCCTCGGTCGGCAGGTCCAGGTCGAGCAGCATGCCCTCGAGCTGCCGCGCCGCCCCGGCCGGATCGCGCAGCCGGTCGCGCGTGTAGTCGGCCAGCCGGATGCGCGAGGAGTACAGGTGCTCGCTCCCCGGATTCACCTCGCGCACGATCGCGAGGGTGCGGCTGAAGCGCTCGGCCCCGGCCGCGGGGTCGTCGCCCAGGCCGTCGAGCTCGAGCGCCGTTCCGCACACCTCGGCCAGGTAGTCGGCCGCGCGACGCCGGATCACCAGGTCCGAGCCCGGCTGGCGGGCCAGGTTCTCCAGCACCGGCAGCAGGAAGTCGACGGTCGCCTGCACCTGCACCGGATCGGTCAGCAGCTTCAGCTCGCGGCTGAGGGTCAGGCAGTTCTGCAGGAGCACCATGGTCAGGGCCGGCTGCGCCGTGAGCGGCGTCACCAGGGCGAGGGCCTCGTCGACCCGGCCCGCCACCAGATCCAGGTTGGCCACCAGGAGCGCCTCGCCGCCCCGGGCGGCCGGGTCGCCGGCCTTGGCCATCAACTCGGCCCGGAAGGCGCCGTGGTCGGCGGGCCGGTAGGGCCCCTCCAGCAGTTCGGTGCGCACCAGCGCGTAGTTGTACGGGTTGGCGCGCAGCTCGTCGCTCACCTCGGCGGCCGCCTCCTTCTGGCGCCCGAGGGCGAGCAGGCCCAGGGCGCGCTGGCGGCCCAGGAAACGCGGTTCGCTCAGCACCCCGCGCATGGAGTCGATGAGGCCCACCGCCAGGCCCGGGTAGCCGTTCTCCAGCATCAGGTCCATGCCCACGATGGCCGCGCTGCGGGTGTTCCGGTTCAGGACCATGAAGCGGTCCAGGGCGACGCGGGCCGAGTCCGGCTCGCCCGCCGCCAGCAGCGATGCGCCGAGTCCCCGCCACAGGGCCGGATCGTCCGGAGCCGCGGCCACCGCCTCCCGGCCGAGCGCGACCGCCAGGGCGTGATCGCCCTGCAGCTGGGCCAGGCGGATGCGGCGGCTCAGCAGTTCCCGTTCGAGTCCGCTGTGCTGGGCCAGTTCGTCGATCAGCCCGGCGGCGCGCCCCAGGTTGCCGAGGGTGAGCAGGCGGTCCAGTTCGATCAGGCGCCGCCGCAGGTTCGCGGCCTGCTGGCTCTGGAAGACGTCCGGGTGGGCGGGCTTGTCCGCGTCGCGACCGCCGCCTTTGGGCACGAAGAGGCGCTGTTCCATGGGCCCGCTGCGCGGCGGGGTCGGCTGCGGCGTCTGGGCCACGGCCCCGGCGGCAAGCCCGACCAGCCCGACCAGGAGGGCCGCCCTCGCGACGGCGCGGGCGCTCACGGCAACTCCCCCGCGGCCCCGTCCGGCGCGGGCGCCGGCGCGGTCCGCTCGAGGGAATCGAGGGCCGCGAAGTAGCGCCGCACCAGGTCGCGGTACTCGAGGGGCGCCTGCTCGAGGGGCTGGAAACGCAGGCGGAGCGGATCGTCGCCGTCGCGGCGTCCGGTCCCGTCGTCGCCCCGCTGTTCGGTGTAGAGCTCACGCGAGGTCTCGGCCTCGCGGCGCTGGGCGTAGTCGCGTCGCCGGACGCTGTTGCGCGCGTCGAGCATGCGGCTGAGGATGCGTTCCTGCCGCACGAGGGTCTCCTCGTCCACGAGGCCCTCGCTGATGTCGCCGCCCACGCTCTCCATCTCGCGCCCCAGCTCCGTCAGGTCGCCCAGGAGCCGTTCGCCCTCGGGGCGTTCGCGCTCCTGCTCGGCCAGGTCGCCCATGCGGCGGGCCATGTCGGCCTGCTCCTGCCCGAGACGCTGCATCCGGCTGCGCGCCTCCTGGCTCATGCCCCGGTCGGCGAGCTGGCGCCGCAGCTGGTCGAGGGTTCCGTTCAGCTTCGCCTGTTCCTTGGCCATCTGCTGCAGGTCCTGCGACAGGGACTGCTGCGGATCGCCGCCACCCCCGCCGCTGCTGCTGCTGCTCTGCATCTGCGCCTCGGTGAGCAGCCCGATGACGATGCGATTCGACTCGGCCAGCCCGTCGCGCGCGTGGCGCCGGGCGATGGGCGCCCGGTTCTCGCCCATGGCCTGGACGCCCTCGCCCATGGTCTCGATGACCTCGTCGAGCTGCCCCATGAGCTTCATGATCCGCATCGGCGCCACGTCCATCATCTCCGCCAGGCCCGCGCGCACCTGGGCCGCGGCCTTCTGCACGCGGTGCTGCCCCCGGGTCAGTTCCGTCGAGCGCAGGTCCCGCAGCTGGGGCGGAATCTGCTGCACGATCTGCTCCTGCCGCGCCGAGATGGCCAGCATGTCGGCCGCCAGCTCGCGCAGGTTCCCCACCTGCTCCATCTGCATGGCCTGCTGCATGGCCTGCTGCGACTCGAGCAGCACGCTGTAGAGCGAACCCATGTTGCGCAGGGCCTCTTCCTGCAGCTTGGCCGCCTGTTCCGGGTCCATCTGCGCGAGCTGATCGCTCGCCTCGCCCATGTTCTCGCCGGGCTTCTGCTGCTGCATCTGGTCGAGGGCCTTCTGCAGGGCGTCGGCCATCTGCTCGCCCGACTCGCGCGGGTTCGCGGCGTTCTCCTTCTTCAGGTTCGCCAGGGCCTCCTCGAGGCGGGCCTGCAGCTGCTCCAGCTCCTGCTCGAGGGCCTCCTGGCGCCGGGCCAGTTCCTCGGCGGTCGGTGCGGGCGCGGCGGGGTCGTCGGCCTCCTCGCCCGTCGGCGACTCCCCGGATTCGCCTTCCGCGGGCGCGTCCTGCGGGTCGCCGCCCTGATCCGCGGAAGCGTTCTCGTCGCCGGACGGGTCGGTGTCGCCGAGCCGGCTGTCGTCCCCGGCCGGATTCTCGTCTCCCGCCTGGGCCTCCTCACCGGCCGGATTCTCGTCTCCCGCCTGGCCTTCCTCACCGGCCGGATTCCGGTCTCCCGCGCCGTTCTCCTCGCCGGCGGAATTCTCCTCGCCGGACGGCTCCCCCGACTCGGCGGCGGCGTCCTGCGGATCCTGCGGCTCGTCGGCCGCCGCCAGCTGGTCGCCGGTCCGTTCGGCCTCTTGGTCGGCCGCCTGGCGGGCGGCCAGTTCGCGGCTGAGGTCGGCCAGTTCCTGCTGCTTGCGGATGAGCTGCTCGAGCAGCGCGGTCAACCCCTCGAGCTCCTGCTCCCGCGCCATGCGCTGCAGCATCGCCAGGGCCGCGTCGAGGCGGCGGGCCATGTCCTGCTGGTTGCGGGCCACCTCGTCCATGGCCCGCGACATCTCCTGGGGCGTGGCCTGTCCGCCGCCCTGCTCCATCTTCTCGAGCAGCGACTGCAGCTGCTCGCTGGTGCCCGGCTGCAGCAGTTCGCTCATCTCTTCGGCCCGACGCAGCTGCTCCTCGCTCGTCAACTGGCTCTCGGCCAGCTTCCGGAGCTCGCGCTGCAGCTCCTCGGCGACCCGGGCCAGCTCCTCCTGCAGCGTCCGCTGGCGGTCGATGGCCGCTTCCATCTCCTGCTGCCGCGACCAGTCCGGCACCGGATTCTTCAGCAGCTCCCGGTTCAGCCGGTCCAGGTCGGCGTTCAGTTCGGCGCTGCGGCGCCGCATCTCCTCCAGCTCACCGCGTTTGGTCTCCGTGGTCTCGGCCTGGCTGACCAGCACCTCGGCGGCCGACGGCAGGGCGAGCCGCACCACCCCCGAGCGCCCGACGTTCGCCGGACGGGGCCGCTTGTTGTCGGCCGCCTCGACCATCAGTTCGATGGCGTCGCCCGCCACCAGGTCCAGTTCGTCGGTGCGCACATCCAGGCGCAGGCGCAGGGCCAGGCGGCCACCCGCGTCGAGCCGGGTCGTGCGCACCCGCAGGTCGCCGGCGGCCGTCGCGAGGGGACGCCACGTTCCAGACGCGTCATCCGCGCCCCCGGCCGCGCCGCCCCACACCGCGGCGCCGAGCCACGCTTCGGGCCCCTGCCCCAGCCCGCGGGCCGCACCGGTCCGGGCCAGCAGACGCAGGTCGTCCAGGCCGTAATCGTCGGCCGCCTCGACGACCAGCGTCACCTCGCCCGCCAGCGGCAGGATCCCGTCGTCGTCGGGCCGGTCGAGCCGCACCACCGGCGCCTGGTCCGCGGCGGCGGCGATCTCCCAGGTCAGGGGCGACTGGTTCGCCAGCCCCCACGCGTCCCGCAGGTGCACGCCGAAGGTCCGGTCCACGACGACGTCGAGGCTGCCGGAGACCCGCAGGGAGTCGACGGCCAGGCTGAGGGTGTCCGCTTCGCCCGTGACGAGGGTCGCCGCCACCACCGGATGGCTCACGCGTCCGGTCAGGTGCACCCGACTGCCCGCGGGCACTTCGAACCAGGACGGCGCCCGCGGCAGCTCCCGGGCGGGCAGGCCGGTGTAGGCCGGCGGTTCGACCCGCGCGGCCAGATCGGTCAGCAGCGGATAGGGCCGCACCTCCACGTCGCGCGCCGCCGAGAGCCGTGCGCCGCGGCGCACCCGCCAGCTGAAGTCCTCGCGCACGTTCTCCAGGCGCGCCTGCCAACCCAGGTAGGGCGCAGGCAGGCCCACGGCCACGTCCGGCCCGGGGGTCGGGCGGGTGGGCAGGGCCTGCCAGGTGCCGCCGCCGACCCGCACCTCGAGCACCGCCGCCGGCCCCGGGCGCGGTCCGAAATCGACCCCGGCCAGATCGGCCGCCTCGCCCGCGATGACCGTGCCCCGTCCGGCCACGGCGAAGAGTCCACCGGGCCGTTCGCGGGTCGCGGCGGGCTGGGGCCAGACCAGCCGGGCCAGGCCGCGCCGCGTCTCGCCCGGCGCCGCCGCCAGCAGCACGATCGCCAACGCCAGCGCGGCGCCGGCCCCCACCAGGGCCAGACGGGTGCCGCGCTGCGGCAGCACCGCGTCG
>JAGRNP010000013.1:0-29677 GCA_020440705.1 bacterium
CCCAACTGATCTGATCCGGGCCCGCGGCGCGTTTGAGGAAAAAACCACTACCCCTGCCCAAATGAAACAAGATATAATTAATCATCAATTGAAACCATCATGTCCGGGGAGGGATCGATGCCTTACGAGAACAAGTCCATTCGTGTCGCCGTGCTGCTGCTGCTGGCCGCCGGTTGTCTCGTGCTCACCGGTTGCAGCGAGGACGACGGCGTCGGGCTGACGAAGGCCGACCCCGAGTTCCGCACCGAAGAGATGCCCTTCGCCTTCGTCGGCGTGAACTTCGACGAGAGCGTTCCGATCACGGGGGGCGACGGGCCCTACACCCTGGTCGATGTCGTCAGCGGCACCCGGGACTGGATGACCGTCACCGTCGACGCCGGACGCCGGATCCGCGTCACCGGCGTGCCCGACGTCCGGGCCGACTCGCTCGTGGTCGTCGAGGTGCAGGATTCGGCCGAGGGGCGGGACGAGGTCGTGGTGATGATCCGCGCCCGCGAGACCGGCGAGATCTCCCTGGTCGGCGACTGGCTGCTGAGCGTCGACGTGACCGAAGCCACGGGCTCGTTGTGCGCCGGCGAGGAGAACGCCCCGGTGGAGACGAACCAGGTCCTGGTCGGCCAGTTCGGCAACGACGTCATGATCACGGGGATCCAGGGCGTGCCGAGCAACTCGCTGAGCGGGAAGATCTACCACTTCACCGAAACCAAGGTGCACATCCGGCTCTCGGGCAGCTTTCCCGAGGACGGCGGCACGACCACCGTCGAGTACTACCACCTGTACGAGGAGGACGACGGCTCCATCTCGGGGACGGAGAGCTGGACCTGGGACTTCGGCTCCCAGCACTGCGCGGGGAAGTCGGACATCGTGATGACGCGCGTGCCCTGACGGCACGTCCGCTCAGCCCCAGATCACGTTCCGCATGCTGAGGGAGCCCAGGTCGAAACCCTCGCTGTTGAAGCGGACCGCGTCGTCGACATCGGTCAGGCCCAGGGCATAGAGGTAGGGCAGCCAGTGATCGGGCGTGGGGTGGGCCAGGGCGCCGTCGGGATCGTCGGTCAAGAGGGCGACCAGAGTGGCGGTGTCGGCCTGCCGGGTGGCGTCGGCCACCTTGGCGTCGAAGCGGCGAGCCCAGTCCGGGGTCGCGTGGTCGCCGCTGTTCATGCGGCCGAACGCGTCGCGCAGGTTGTGGACCACGTTGCCGCTGCCCATGACGAGGACGCCCTGCTCCCGCAGGTCGCGCAGGGAACGGGCCATGTCGAAGTGATCGCGCGGCGTGAGCCGGCGGTCGATGCTGAGCTGCACCACCGGAATATCCGCCGCGGGATACATCCATTTCAACACGCTCCACGTGCCGTGATCGAGCCCCCAGCGGGTGCTCAGGTCGGCGCCGTGCGCGGCGAGCAGCCGACTCACGTCCCGGGCCAGGTCGAGATGGCCGGGCGCGCCGTACTCGACCGCATGGAGCGCGGGCGGAAAGCCGCCGAAATCGTGGATCGTCGTCGGCGCCGGATCCGCCGTCAGGAAGGTGCCCGGCACGTACCAATGGGCCGAGATCGAGAGGATGGCCCGGGGCAGGGGGATCGCCGCCGCGAGTTCGCGGAAGCCCCGGCTCCAGGCGTTGTCCTCGATGGCGTTCAGGGGCGAGCCGTGGCCCGCGAAGAGCACCGGCATGCGGTCCGGGCGGGGGGCGTGCATCATGGACTTCCTTCCGTCGGCCTCGATGCGGGCGAGGTCCCGGACCTCACCGGCCCCTCGCGCGTGTTCATCCCTTTCGTGTCCATGGCGGCAATATCGTCGTCACGGGGAGTTGTGGCCACAGAACGAATCGACCTGTCGGCGAAACCGCCCGCTTACCGACCGCGTTCCGGGTTTCCCCGGCGGGGATCCTCGTGTATGGTCGGCGACAGCATCGGCCACCGTCCGGGGAGTCGGAGGCCGCGCATCCGGAACGACAGGGGGGGGAGGCGGAGAGAGGCCGCCCGGGGAGACGATCATGTCCGAGAGCCCATCCTGCGCGGAGCTCGCGCAGCGCGTGCGCGAACTGGAATCCCGTATCGAAGACCAACGGACCACCGAGACGCGTCTGCGCGGCGAGATCGCGTGGCGCCGGCTGCTGATCGACGAATCGCGCGACGCCATCGTCGTGCTCGACCGGGGCGCCAAGGTGTACGAGGCCAACCGCCGCTTCGCCGAGATGCTCGGCTACACATGTCGTGAGGTGCTGCACCTGCACGTCTGGGACTGGGACGCCGTGCACTCCCGCGAGGAGATCCTGGGTCTGGCCGAAGCCGTGGACGAGAAGGGGCACTGTTTCGAGACCCGCATGCGGCGCAAGGACGGGTCGTTCGTCGACGTCGAACTCTGCAACAACGGCGCCTACATCGGGCCGGACAAGCTCATCTTCTGCGTCTGCCGCGACATCAGCGAGCGGAAGCGGCAGCAGCGCGAGAAGGAGGAGCTGATCCGGTCCCTCCGCGAGTCGGCCTCCGAGATCAAGACCCTGCGGGGGATCCTGCCGCTCTGCTCGATCTGCAAGAAGATCCGCGACGACGACGGCTACTGGGAGCAGGTCGACATCTACCTCACCAGGCACTCGTCCGCCCTCTTCAGCCACGGCCTCTGTCCCGACTGCTTCCGCAGCCACTACCCGCAGGAGTTCGGGGAGAGATCGCCGGGCTAGGACGCCGCCGCGGGCGCGCCCGGCCGCCGGTCACGACAAAGGCCCCGGCATCGCCGGGGCCTTTCGCGCGGAGCGGGCGGCGCTCAGTCGCCCGTCACCGAGACGTCGTCGACGAACACGCCGCTGTCGTTCGAGGTCGCGTTCGAGACGAAACGGAACACGAGCCGGCAGAGCTGACCCGCGTACGGCGCGAGGGAGATCTCCGCCTGCTGCCAGACCGAGTAGTCGGTCGAGTACTGCAGCAGCACGACCTCTCCCGCTTCGGTGGCGATGATCAGTTCGAAGTAGTCGCCGTACGCCAGGTCGGCGTAGTGGACGAATCTCACGCGGGGATCGGCCATGGGCACGATGAACGGGGGCGACTCGAGCCGCGTGTCCCAGTTGAAGCCGAAGTAGGCGTCGAGGTCGGTGCCCCAGCAGCTCTGGCTCTGGTAGCCGGAACCCGGGCCGTCCGTCGGCGCGCCCCACTCCCACCTGCCGACATCGGCGCAGAACCAGTCCTGCGGTCCGCTCTCGAAATCCCACACCGGCGGGATCGGCAGGATCAGCGCCCACTCCGAGACCAGATCGGCCGCCGCGGTGTTGCCGCTCAGGTCGACGGCCCCGGACAGGGTGATCCGGAACTCGTCGCCGGTGCCGTCGACGCCGGCGGGGACCGGGAAGCGGAACCGCCCCGAGGCCATGCCCGGGTCCCACGACCACTGGGCGGTCGCCGGATTCAGGACATAGGCGGGGTCGCCGCCGGCCTCGCGGATCTCGAGCACCGGGTCGGGCGTGCCGGGCCCGAGGTACTCGGAGAAGGAGACCACGAGATCACCCTTCACCGTCGCGGCAGACGGGTTCGCGAACACGCCCGCCGAGCCGACGGCGATCAGGGACGGCGGCGTGACGTCGCCCACCACGACGATGGCGTGGTCCTCGCCGGGTGTCGGGATCGCGGCGTTGGCCGGGACCACGCACAGGCTGACCGCCGTGCCCGCCAGCGGCGTCTGCACGTCGTCGGCGGCGTAGCGGTCGAACTGGGGCGGCAGCTGCACCAGCTGCTGGATGGTGCCGGTCTCGAAGTCGATGGGGTTGTGCGCCAGGTGCACCCACGACGGGACGTTGCGGTCGTCCCGGCCGTAGATGTCGTAGCCGCCGGCGCAGGGCACGATCGACCACTCGAGCGTGAAGTTGCGGGTGTCGAAGTCGGGCGCGATGCCGGCGGTCAGGCCCAGGTCGGCGACGATCTCCGTGCACTCGCCGCCGCCCCCGCCGCCGCCGCCGGGCCGCTGCCAGACGAAGGTCATGCTGGACCGGAAGGAATCGCCGGTCACGGCGACGCCGTCGAGGACGAAGTCGAAGCGGGTGGCCTCGGCGGGAAACGCGCCGCCGGGCGCCAGGGCGATCCGGAAGGGCGAGGTCCAGGTTCCGGACAGCTCGACCGGATCGTAGGGGTAGGCGTCGTAGGTCAGGCTCCAGGTCGTGGCCGCGGTGTCCATGCTGTCGCTGAAGATGAAGTAGAGCTCGTTCTCGAACAGCGCGTTGCCGTAGCTCGGCAGGTTGGTGTCGATCACGTTCAGGGTGCCCACCGAGCCCGGCGGCGACAGGGCGAGGGTCACGTGGCCCACCTGCCCCTCGGCGATGGCGATCTCGATGCCCTGGCCGGCGAAGTCGATGACGTCGTCGCCGTCGGTGTCGGTGCCCTCGACCACGAGATCGAGGGTGCCGACGGGCAGCCCCGCCAGGGCGGCGGCGCCGTTGGCGTCGGAGACGGCCACGATGTCGGCGGCAGCGAGCTGCTGGTTCGAGACACCCGGCGGAAAGCGGCAGCCGGCGAGGCGGACCCGCGCTCCGGAGACGGGGTCGCCGCTGCCCGCGGCGACCAGGTTCACCGTGACGGCACCCCGCGGCTGCATCAGGTAGACCGTCTCGGTCTGGTGCCACGGCGTGCTCTTGGCCGGCGGCAGGATGGCCAGGGTCATGAGGGTCGCGTGGTGGCCCGCCGCCCCGACCCGCACGAGGTAGGTGCCCCGACCCAGCCCCGTGGCCACGAAGGTGCCGTCCGGGCCCGTCGTGCCGGCGATGCCGGTCTGCACGATCTCCCAGCTGGCGCCGGCGACCGGATCCCCGTCGGGCCAGTTCAGGACCTGCGTGGTCACCGTCGCCGAGATCTCGTCCGACGAGAGCGTGATGTTGTGGATGTCGTCGGAGCAGCCGCCGCCGAACAGCGCGGCGGCGCCGAGCACGACGAGGAGCGCAACGGGGTACGGGAACGCGATTCTCATGGCTCACTCTCTCGCTTCGGTCCGGCCGGATCGGCCGGACGCGTTGGGGGTCGGGTTGCCGATGACGACGTCGTCGATGTAGAGGCCCGGATAGCTGGCCGAGCCGTCGCTCAGGAAGCGGAAGCGGATCCGCAGGGTGCGGCCGCCGTACTCGCCGAGGCCGAAGGTGAGGATCTGCCAGCCCCCCGAGCTGCCGCGCAGGGTCTGCCAGGCCTGCCAGCCGGTGCCCGCATCGATCTCCACGTAGCCGACGTCGCAGCACGTCTCGGTCTCGTACCAGGCGGCGATCGACAGTTCGGCCTCGCCCTCGGGCAGCAGCACGGACGGCGAGACGAGGCTCGCGTTCATGCCGTTGACGTAGTTCCCGTCCAGCCCGGTGGCCCAGCAGTACCGGCCCGAGTGGGCCGCACCCGGCCCGGAGAGGGGCGCCCCCCATTCCCAGCCGCTGCCGTCGACGGTCCAGCCCTGGGGCCCGGCCTCGAAGTCGTAGCGGAAGGTCTCGTTCAGCCGCTGCCAGGCCGAGCTCCATACGCCGGCCGCCACGTTGCCCGAGATGTCGGCCAGGTCGGCGACCGACACGCGCAGCTGGTCGCCCGACGCGTCCTGGCCCGGCTCGAGGGGGATGCGGAACACGCCTTCGCGCTGGCCGGGCGCCCAGGTCCAGGTGGCGAGGGCCGCGTCGAGGACGAAGTCGGGGTCGCCGCCGTTCTCGCGGATCTCGAGCAGCGGCATGAGCGTGCCGTCGGCGATGAACTCGGAGAAGCGCACGCGCAGTTCGAAGACGACGGTCTCGGGGCCGTCGTTGCGGGTCCAGCTCTGCTGGACGATGTCCGTCACCGCGGGCGGCACCACGTCGCGGACGGTGATCACGGGATGGGGGGCGCCGGGCGTCGGCGAGACCGGGTTGGTGGGCAGGACGCACAGCTCCACCGCCGTGCCCGCCAGCGGGGTCACGACGCCGTCGACGGCGAAGCGGTCGAACGTGGCCGGCAGTTCGACGGTGGTGCGCACGGTGCCGGTCTCGAAGTCGAGGGGGAACCGGTCGACCTCGACCCAGGCGGGATTCGCGTGGTCGTCGCGGGCGTAGACCGCGTAGCCGTCGGCGCAGGTCAGGGCCGTCCAGGCCAGCTCGATCCGCCGGGAATCGAAGTCGAGGTCGGCGGCGCCGTTGTCGAGGGCCAGGTCGCCGACCGTCTCGCCGCAGGTGCCGGTGCCGGGTCCAGGCTCGGCCTGCCAGGTCAGGAAGCCGCTGAGCACGACCGTGCGGGGTGCGCCGTCGACCAGGCGGGCCGCGATGATCCGGTACGAGGTGGTGGTGAACACCCCGGAGCGCAGGACGATCTCGAGGCGGGACGGCGTCGCCCAGCGGACGTCGTACCGGTCGGTCGGGACCGCGGACATCTCGACGTAGGTGTAGGCCGCCTGCGCCGCCATCTCGCCGTCGTACTGCACCCAGAGCAGCGGGTCGGAGACCAGTCCGGTCGCGGAGATGTTGGTGGCCAGGACGCGGGGCTGGTCGGCGGCGTCGGCCCGCGGCAGGGCGACGGTGACGGCCGCGGCGGGCTGCTGTCTCAGGTCCAGGTCGACGAGGGTGCCGGCGAGAGGATCTTCCGTGCCGCCCTCTCCGGAGGCGCCGACCACGACCCGCACCCGCGTCGCCGGCAGTCCGGTCAGGGTGGCGAGGCCGTCGGCGTCGGTGGTGTCGACCAGACCCGGCTGGTCGGGCAGCGGCGTGATGTTCTCCAGGGCGGGATCGTTGAACGCCGCCAGCGCCACGGGGACGCCGGCCACCGGCGCGCGGTCGGCGGCCGCGACCACGGCGAGGGTGACGTCGCGCCGGCGGCGGGGCACCGTCAGGTGGACGTGGTCATGCCGGGTGGCGGCCCCCGCCGGGCCCACCACGACCGGCACGTCGACGCCGAAGAGTCCGGCGCCGCGCACCGTGAAGCCGTACTCCCCGGGCGAGAGCGGTTCCAGGGCGAATTCGCCCTGCGCGTCGGTGGTCGCCCGCAGGGCGGTGCCCGTCACCGCGACGGCGGCCCCCGCGACCGGACGCCCGTCGTCCAGCGCCGTCAGGCGGCCCGAAAGGGCCAGGCCGGCCGGCGGATCCGGATCGATGATGTTCACCACGTCGTCCTGGTCGCAGCCCACGAGGGCGAGCAGCCCGGCCAACGCCGCCACGGCGGCCCGGAGTGCGGCGGGGCGGCTCACGGCAGGTCCTCCGCGTCGAGGGAGAGCAGGCCCCAGCGGCCGTCGATCACGCGCTGCACGAGCAGCCGCAGGCCGGCCCCGTCGGGGCGGGCGAAGACGAACTCCCCCCGGACCGGATCGAGCCGGAAACCGGGGCCGCCGGTCGCGACCGGGGTGGGCCAGGCGGGCAGGGCGACCGACGCCACGTAGTCCGTCGTCGACATCTCGTAGGCCTGCACGACGAGGCCCTGGTCGAGAGGTTCGGACAGGATCCAGATCCGGTCCGCGGCGGTGGAGCTGGCGGCGCCCGTGACGCCCGGGCTGCCGACCGCGTGGGACAGGGCACCGGCGTAGGTCATGTCGACGGTCGGGTCGGCCGACGCATGGAAGAGCCACCCGCCGGCGACCACGATCAGGGCGCCGTCGTCGCTGAGCCAGAGATCGCCGGCGATGGGGTACGAGCCTTCGTAAGGCGAGTCGGCCACGTAGGCCGCGGTGCCGGCGCCGACGAAGTACTTCTCGAAGTCGCCGGGTTCGATGCCGTTGTCGGCGCCGTAGATCCACTGGCCGCTCGGGTGGAGGCGGGCTCGCGTCCCGCTGGAGATCGGGGCGCCGGTGTGCTGCGTCGCGACCCCCGCAGCGAGGTGGACGCAGCTGATGCGGTCCACGCCGATCCCGGCCGGGAACAGATGGGCCCAGCCGTTGCCGGCCAGCACGATGTCGGCGGCGCCCTGGTCCACGTCGATGGTCTTCGCGACCGCGAGGGGGTCGAGGTCGATGACGCCCAGGCCGGCGTTGCCGCCGACCACGCAGCGCTGTCCGTCCGGCGCGATGGAAAGGCAGTAGCCGAACTGCCCGAAGCCAAGGGAGTCGACCCGTCCGGCCGCCGCGTCGACGACGTACAGCTGGTCGGACGTGCCGCCGATAGCGACGATGCGGTCGTGCACCGGATCGTACTCCGCATCGATCACCCCCGCGGGCAGGGGCACGATCTCCCAGGGATACCGCATGGCCCGCACGCCGAGCCGCACGGGCCGGGCCGCGTCCGCCGCCAGTGTGACGGCGGTCAGGTTCGTGCCGTCGGCCAGACGCGACCGGTCGAGGGTCGCGGTCACGGTCGCCGACGCACCCACCGCGAGGGTGCCGGCCGGCGGCGTCACCGCGAGGAAGTCGGCCTCGGGCGCGGCGCTCCACGCGAGGGGCACATTGCCGCGGTTCCGCACCGTGAAGGTGGTCGCGTCGGTGAAGTGGCCCAGGTAGAGGGAGTCGGGCGCGACACCGAGCGCGGGCATGGCCGCGGTCTCGAGACGCGCGGGGATCGTGATCTCCGGCGTGGCGGCATTGGACACGAGCCGCAGGCGCCCCGGCAGCGCACCGGGCGCGAGCGGCCCGCGGTCGACCTCCAGGCGCAGGGTGCGCGCGGCCCCGGGTCCGGTGAAGCCGAAGACGATGGCCGTGCCGAGCCAGTCCGCCTCCGGGTGCAGCGACCACGATGCGCCCGTGTTGCCGGTGTTCGCGATGACCAGCTCGGCGTAGTCGTAACCGGGGCGGAACACGAGGGTGTCGGGCGAGACGTGCAGCTCGCGCGTGCGGCCCACCGCCAGGGCGAGCTGGGCGCCGGCCGGCGTCGCGGCGTCGGCGATCTCCAGCCGCGCCGTCAGCACGGCCGGCGGGAGGGTGTCGGGCCGCGTCGTGACGGTGAGGATGGTGGGGGCGTCGGTGGTCGTGCCGCTCGCGGGCGTGACCGCGGCCCAGGAGGGCACGCCCGCGATCCGCCAGGCGGCGCCGGCGCGGTCGCAGCCCAGGACGAGTTCGCCCGTCGCCAGGCTGCTCGAGAGCGCCAGGGTGTCGGGGGCGAGGGTGAAGACGGGGGCGCCGGCCGGCGGGTCGGTCGGTCCGGTCCGGTCGGTCGGCTCGTCGTCGCAGGCGGAGACGGCCGCGAGAACCAGCAGGGCGAGAAGGCCGGCAGGCAAGGAACGCGGAACCGGAATCCGGCGGCGCATGGCTTCCCCCTTGAACATCGAGACCTCGGACCCTCATCCTAACCCACGGTGGCACCGAGCTCAAGGCGCGACCGGAGCGGCCCCGCCCGGCGCCCAGTCCGGGGTTGAGCGGCGCCGGCGGTTGGCCTAGATTCGCGGCATGGCACCGCGCACCCTTTCGCCCGAGCATCGCCTCCAGACGGCCGCCGCCCTCGTGGGCGGGCTGTTCTTCCTGGCCCGCTTCGGCCCCGGCTTCCTCGACCCGGGCCGGGTGGACTGGCTGCTCGGCATGGCCGACACCGCCTTCAACCAGCTGGCCTGGACCTTCTTCCGCGCCGATGCCTGGCACTGGCCGCCCGGGGCGGTGACCACCTTCATGGCCCCGGTCGGCACCACCGTCGGCCTGACCGACTCGCTGCCCCTGCTGGCTTTTCCCGGCAAGCTGCTCGGCTTCCTGCTGCCCGAGCCGTTCCAGTACGCCGGCCTGTGGCTGCTGGTGAACCACGCATTGATGGTGCTCTTCGCCGTCCGCATCACCGGGCGCCTGTTCCCGACGGCGGCGCCGCGCCTGCTCGCGGCGGGGCTGCTCGTCCTGTGCCCGGCCTGGCTCATCCGCGACGGCCACTTCGCCCTCTCGGCCCACTGGGTCTACCTGGCCGCGCTCGACCTCTACCTGCGCCCCGACGCTCCCGGCGTGCTGCGCGCCGGGCGCCCCTGGTGGCTGCTGCTGGCGGCTGCGGCATTGATCCACCCCTATCCGGCCACCTTCGGTCTGCTCCTTCTCGCAGCCGACCAGGGGCGGCGTCTGCTCGTCGCCCGCACCACGACCTGGCCGCGCGCACTGGCGGTGGTCGGCGGGGGCGCGGCCGTGGTGGTCGTCCTGTGGATCCTGGCGGGATTCCTGCGCCCCGGCTACCTGCCCGTGGGCAACCTGCCGCCCGACGCCCTGTGGTCGGCCAGCCCGCAGGCCCTGTGGGACGGGCAGGGGCGCGCCCTGCTGACGCCGGAACTGCCGCGCGGCCGCCACGAACCCTTCGAGGGCTTCGTGTACCTGGGGCTCGGCGGTCTCGGCGCCGTGCTGCTGGCGCTGCTCCTCACCGGCCGCCGCCTGGGCGCGCTGCTGAAACGGCACGGACCGCTGGTGGTGGTGCTGGTGCTGTGCGCCGCGTACGCCTTCGGCCCGCGCACCGCCCTGGGCGACCGGCTCTACCGGGCCCAGGCCCGCTTCCTCTGGCCCCACTTCTACGTGCTGGTCGGGGCGGGAGTGGTGGCCCTGTCGCGGTGGCGCCGCCCGCGCTGGCCGCTGGCGGCCCTCGCGGTCCTGTTCGTCCTGCAGCTCGTCGACCTCTGGCCCCTGCTCGACCGGCGGCCGGAGTACGCCGACCGGACCTTCACCTCGCGCCTGCGCGATCCCCGCTGGCACGACCTCGCCGCCGGCGCCGACCTGCTGCTGACCACGCCCGCCCCGTCGGCCACCACCGTCTACCGGGACGACTTCGTCGACCTGACGGTCCTGGCCCATGCCCACGGCGTGCCCACCAGCGCCGGCTTCGCCACGCGCAGCTACGACCGCAACTTCGCCGAGGCCGAGCGGCTGACCCGCGACTTCTTCTTCGGCGCGTCGCCCGACCCGGCCACCGTCGGCATCATGCGCCGTTCGCATTTCGCGGCGCTCTTTCCGCGCATGTCCGACGAGCTGCTGTGCACCGACCTGGACGGCTACCCGGTGTGCGTGCCCCGCACCGCATCCTGGCTGCCCGACCGGGCCTTCCGCGCCGACGCCGTGACCCTCGCCGCCTTCCTCGCCGTGCACCTCGAGCGCACGGTGATCCTGGCCGGGCGGGGCGACGCGGCCAATGCCCTGACCCCGGACGCGGTGGCGCTGCTCACCGCGGCCGGCTCGCAGATCGGCCGCCTGCCGCAGGGAGCGTCGTACGCGGCGATCTTCGTGGCGGGCAGGCAGGTGTTCGAGCAGATCCAGCCGGGGCGGGCCGTCGGGGCGACGATCTCCGCCGGCGCGCAGCTCGGGGGGGTGCGGGTGGGGCGGGAGCTCAGCCTGACCGGCAGCGGCGAGGCGTCCGGACCCTGGGCCTCGTTGCTGATCGACGGCCGCGAGGTCCTGTTCAACGCCCCCGGTTTGAACGCCGTGGCCCTCGACGCCGACCAGAACGTGGTCGCGACGGCGACCTTCGCCCATCCGGACCTGCTGCCCGAACTGGCCGCGCGCACGGGCGGAGTCGTGTTCTCGCTGGTCGCGGTGGAGCGCTAGCGCCGCCGTGCGGACCTGTCGCGTGGGCCCGGCACCCGGACCCGTCCCCTACCGCACCAGCGCCACGCGCTCGGTGGTCGTGCCCCGCCGATCGCTCACCTGCACGAAGTAGACGCCGCTGGGCAGCTGCCGGCCCGCGAACTCGAGCATCCGCACGGCGCCGGCGGGCAGGTCGGCGTCGAGCAGGCGCGCCACCCGACGCCCCGCGAGGTCGTACACGTCGACCCGCACCGGACCGGCCGCCGCCGCCTCGAGCCGCACGCGGGTGGAGCCGCTCGTCGGATTGGGGAACGCCCGGGCGAAGGCGCCGCTCCGGGCCGGGCCGGCATCGCCGACGGCGCTGACGGCGGGCTGGAAGGTGGCGAGGAACGCATCGGCCGCCCCCTGCGACGTGACCAGGATCTGGCCCGGCCCCGCGTCGAAGTCCGTCACGCCGGCGCAGGATCCCGTGACGAGGATCGCGCCGTCGCCGGCGACCGCCACGCCGTGGCCCTCGTCGGCGAACTCGGTCCCGACGTCCTCGAAGGAGGTGGCGAAGCGGTAGCCGCCGAGGTCGTCGTAGCCGGCCACGAAGACGTCCTGGCCGCCGCTGAGCACCACGCTGCCGGGCCCCGGATCGAAGTCGATGGGCGAACGGAAGCGCCCGGTGATCACCGGACGGTCCTGGCCGTCGAGGGCCACCGCGTTGGCGGCCATGGCGGTGCTCACGGCGCCGAGCCGGAAGGCGAAACGCAGGGCGCCGCCGGCGTCGTAGCTCGCGAGAAAGGCGTCGTCGGTCGCGCCCGCCGCCAGCAGGAAGGTGCCCGGGCCGGGGTCGAAGTCGCTGTCGCCGCGGAACCAGCCGGTCACGTACGAGTTGCCGTCGGCGGCCAGGGCCACGTCGAGGCCCACGTCCTCGGAGGTGCCGCCGATGGAACCGGCGAAGCGGTACTGCCCGTCGCTGTCGTAGCCCGCGACGTAGGTGTCGCGCTGTCCCGCCGTGGCGATGGCGGCCACCGCCGGACCGGGATCGAAGTCGAGGGTGTCGCTGAAGACGCCGGTGACGACGACGTCGCCCTGGCCGTCGACGCCGAGGCCGTAGCCCGCGTCGAGCAGGCGGCTGCCCAGGACGAAGCCCCAGCGCACGCCGCCCAGGCTGGTGTAGCTGGCCACGAAGGCGTCGGTGATGCCGCTGGTCGGCGCGAGCACCTCGCCCGCGGTGGGATCGAAGTCGGTCTCCTCGTTCACCACGCCGGTGAGGTAGACGTTGCCGGCGGCGTCCAGGCCGATGTCGTAGCCGCTCTCGATGCGGTTGGTCACGCCGCCGCCGAAGTTGAATCCGAAGCGCAGGTTCCCCGCGGGATCGTAGCTGACGAGGAAGACCCGCCCCTCGGTCCAGACCAGGACCACCTCGTCGGGTCCGGGATCGACGTCGACCCCGCCGGTGCCGATCTCGCCCGTGACGTAGACGTTGCCGGCGGCGTCGGTGGCGATGCCGCGCCCGATGCCGCCGAACGACCGGGCGAAGATCACCGCGCCCGTCCCGTCGTAGCCGACCACGTAAACGGCCTCCTGCCCGGCCGGCGCCGTCAGGGCGACCACGCCCGGGCCCGGATCGAAATCGACGGTGCCGTTGAAGTAGCCGGTGAGCCAGGTGTTGCCGGTAGGGTCGAGGGCGACGGCGCGCCCCTGGTCGTCGGCGCCGGCACCGAGGCCGAACGCCGTCTGGGCCGGGGCGCGATCGGCGCCCAGCAGGAGCACGAGGCAGATGGCCGCGAGGCCGAAGCGGGTGCGGATAGGGCGGGACATGGCGGACCTCCCGGCCGGCATCCGGCCGTGGCCGGGGCCCGCCGGATGAAGAACATGTTGTCGGATCACATTATACATCATCACAGGCCCGTTCCGGCGAAAAAATGAAACGGAATCGGTCCGATATCGTTATATTGGGCTGGAACGATTTCGAGAGTCGGAATCGACGATGCGAACAACCCCACCTTCGGCATAGAGGAGTCCACGCCATGAAGAAGACGTTGAGCCTGCTGGGCATCATGATCCTGACCGTCGGTCTGGTCGGTGCCGCCTACGCCGGCGGCCCCGGCTGTTCCAAGACGGCCCAGGCGGGCTGCGAAAAGTCCGCCGAGATGAAGACCGCGGCCACCGGTGGCTGCCCCGCCACCGCCGCCAAGGCCGCCTACGCGGCGTCCTTCGAGAAGACCCACTGCGAGCAGACCGCCAAGCTCGCCTCGTACCACGCCATGAGCGAGGCCGCCTACGCCAACGCCCTGGCCGAGAAGGGCTGCGAGGAGTCGGCCGCCAAGGCCGCCTACGCCTACGTGAAGGAGCAGACCGGCTGCGACGCCACCGCCTGCGAGGCCACCCAGCACGCCGTGGCCCAGGCGGCCTACACCAAGTGCCTGGCCGAGACCGGTTGCGAGGCGACCGCCAAGGCCAAGTACGACGCCACCGCCAAGGAAGTCGGCCAGAAGATGGCCCAGCACCTGGAGCAGAAGGGTGCCGAGGAGAAGGCCTCCTCGTAGTTTCCGCGACCGCGACACGATGAGCGCCCGGGCTTCAGGCCCGGGCGCTTCTTCATGTCCGGCCCCGCAGCGACGCCCCGCGGCTCAGACCCCGACCGGATCCGGCGCCGCGGCCCGGGCGCCGTGCCGGTCGAGCGTCCGGCGCACGGCGGCCGCCAGTTCGAGCCGGTTGAACGGCTTGGGGATGAAGGCGTGGGGAGAGTCGGGATCGGCCAGCCCGCCGGCCTCGTCGTCGGCGTAGCCGGACATGAACAGGCAGGGCAGGTTCGGCAGGAGGGCCCTGATCTGCGCCGCCAGTTCGGGCCCGCTGGTGCCGGGCATGACGACGTCGGTCAGGAGCAGGTCGCAGTCGCCCCCGCGCTCCCGCGCCAGGTCCAGGGCCGCCCCGGCGTCGCCGGCCGACAGCACCGTGTAGCCCGCGCGGGTCAGCATCAGGGTCACGGCCCGCAGGAACGAGGGTTCGTCCTCCACGAGCAGGATCGTCTCGCGGCCCGCACCGTCGCGGCCGCCCGGGGCCGTCTCTTCGGTTTCGACGGGGGCCACCGCGTGGCGCGGCAGGCGGATGCGGAACTCGGTTCCCCGCTCGGGCGCGGTGTCGATGCCGATGTCGCCACCGTTCTGGCACACGATGCCGTACACGGTGGCGAGGCCGAGCCCGGTGCCTTCGCCGCGTGGCTTGGTCGTGAAGAACGGCTCGAAGACCTGGGCGAGAACTTCGGGCGTCATGCCGCAGCCGTCGTCGGAGACGGTCAGCACCACGGTGTCACCGGTCGGGCCGTCCGCGTTGGCCGGGGCCGCGCCGTCGTCGTCGGCGACGTTGGCGGTGCGGATCGTGATGCGGCCGTCGTGGCCGATGGCGTCGCGGGCGTTCACGCAGAGGTTCACCAGCACCTGGTCGATCTGGGTCGGGTCCATCATCACGGGCCAGAGGCCTTCCTGCGGTTCCCAGGCGAGCTCGATGTCCTCGCCGATGAGGCGCTGGACCATCTTGAGCAGGTTGGCGACGGTGCGGTTCAGGTCGAGGATCTGGGGCTTGATGGTCTGCCTGCGCGCGAACCCCAGCAGCTGCCGGGTGAGATCGGCCGAACGCCGGGCGGCGGCCTGGATCTCCGCCACCTCGCCGCGCACGTCCGGGGTGAGCTCGTCGCCGTCGAGCATCATCTCCGTATAGCCCAGGATGACACCCATCATGTTGTTGTAGTCGTGGGCGAGCCCCCCGGCCAACCGGCCGACCGTCTCCATCTTCTGGGCCTGGCGGTACTGCTCCTCGAGGGCGATCCGGTCGGTGATGTCGCGCTTGACGGCGACGTAGCTGACGATGCGGCCGTCCGCGTCGCGGACGGGGGAGATGGTGGCGGCCTCGGTGAAGAGCGTGCCGTCGCGGCGCCGGTTGACGAAGGTGCCGGTCCAGGTCTCGCCGCGCCCGATGGTCTCCCACAGTTCGCGGTAGAAGGATTCGTCGTGCCGGCCGCTCCGCAGGAGCGACGTGCTCCGTCCGGTGACCTCGGCCCGGGTGTAGCCGGTGATGCGCTCGAAGGCCGGGTTCACGTACTTGATGAGGCCCGCGGGGTCGGTGATGACGATCATCTCGCCGGCCTGGTCCATGGCGATGGCCAGCCGTTCGCGCTCGGCCTCGGCGCGCTTGCGGTCGGAGATGTCGAGGAAGGTCTCGAGCAGGTACGCGCGGCCGGCCACCTTCATGGGAACCGCGGTCTTCAGCACCGGCCTCTCGCCGCCGTCGGCCTGCAGCAGCACCCGCTCGGAGTGGTCGATGTCCTGGTGGTCGTCGAGGACCGGGCAGGCGCCGGTGCGGTTCGGACAGATGAAGTCGTGGCAGACCCGGCCCGTGACGGCTTCGGCCGGCCGGCCGATCATCTGGGCCGCGGCCGGATTCACGTCGCGGACCCGACGGGTCTCGGCGTCGATCAGCACGACGCCGACGGGCAGGCTGTCGAGCACGTTCTGCACGAAGTCCCAGGCCTGGGCGCGTTCGGCGGCGACCTCCTCGCTGCGGCGCAGGTTGGTGCGCAGCCGGGCGTTGCGCACGACGAAGTGGCCGCTGACGGCGGCGGCGAGGAGCAGACCGCCCAGCCACAGCCCGATCTTCCGCACGGCGGCGGCGAAGCTGACGCGGCCGTAGTCCTCGTACGGCGGAAAGCGCAGCTCCTTGAGGCACTCGCGCACGGCCTGGTAGTTCTGGGGCGGCGACCACCCGGTGCACCGGGCCGCGACGGCGGCGGGATCGTCGGCCGGCATGGACAGCAGGGCCGTCGCCACCTGCTTGGCGAGACGATCGGAAGTGTGGGCGGCCCGGGCCAGGGGCCACTCGGGGTAGTGGGGGGTCGAGTGCCGGAAGTGGACCTCCTCGGGGTCGTCGTGGTGCTCGTTGATGATGCGGAAGGCCTCCGCGTCGATCTTCCCTTCGAGGGCCATGCGTTCGATGGTGTCGCTGCGCACGGCGCCGGCATCGGCCAGCCCGTCGCGCACGGCGTAGACGACCGCGTCGTGCGAACCGCCGAATTCGAGGTCGGCCAGGTCGCGTCCCGGGTCGAGTCCGGCCTGCTTCATCTCGCGCCACTGCATGTGCCAGCCGCCCAGACTGCCGCGGTCGACGGCCATGAAGCGCCGGCCCTTCAGGTCGCCGATGGTGCGGATGTCGTCGCGGTCGGCGCGGCAGAAGAGCACGCCGGCGAAGACGGTGTGGCTGGTGCCGTCGATGTGGAGGTTCTCGAGGGTGGCGATGCGGCGGGCGCCGTGGCGCACCTCGAGGTCGACGTAGAACGACGAGTTGGCCAGGATGAACTCGACCTCGCCCCGGTCGACCGCCCGCTGGATCTCGTCGAAGCCGAGGGGCACGATGGTGAAGTCGCAGGCGGGGATGGCCGCGTCGAGGTAGTCGGCGGTGGGGCCCCACTTGGCGAGGCACTGCTCGGCGCCGCGCTTGGCGAGCACGCCGATGCGGACCGCCTCGCGACCGCCGGCGTCCGGCGCCGCGACCGAATGCGGCGGAACGACCGCGAGTGCGGCCGCGAGCAGCAGCAGTCCTGCCGGATGCCAACGTCGTGTGCGCATGGTTCGCCCCGATTCGCGGGTCGTCCGCCCGTCCTCCACATCCCGGTTTTCGGCACGTTGAAGTTATCTTTAAGTGAAGGTTCCCCCGCGCGCCTGTCGGG
Organism: bacterium; assembly: GCA_020440705.1. Taxonomy (NCBI): domain Bacteria; species bacterium. The sequence goes on from JAGRNP010000013.1 coordinate 17,078, forward strand.
TGCCGCCGCCGCCGATTGGGCTATCTTGTGACGGCAGAACCGGATCCGCCCCAGAACCGTTTTCCCGAGGAGTCCCCATGAGTCTGAGCAAGGAAGAGACCCGCGGCGTCGGCCAGATCCCGAGCGGCCTGTTCATCGTCTGCGCCCGCGACGGCGAAATGATCGACGGCTATCTGGCGTCGTTCATCCAGCAGGTGAGCTTCTCCCCGCTTCTGCTGGCCCTGGCCGTCAAGCCCGGCCGCCCGGCGTACGACCTGATCAAGGCCGGCCGTCCCTTCTCCATCAACGTCGTCGGCGACCACGACTCCAGCTTCCTGCGCCACTTCTGGACGGGCTACGACCCCGACCTGAACCCCTTCCGCGAGATTCCCCACACCGTCGAGGAGTCGGGCACGGTCACCCTGGACGGGGCCAAGGCCGTCATCGAGGCCAGGCTGGTCGGGTCGGCGGAGCCGGGCGACCACCTGGTGGTGTTCGCCGAAGTCGCGTCGTCGCGGATCCTGAACGACGAGGCCAAGCCCTTCGTGCACCTGCGGAAGTCCGGACTCGAGTACTGAGGGTTCGTACCGCGCCGACGTGAGGCACCGGGCCGCGGGGTCCGGTGCCTTTCGCGTGCCGGGGAGCGGCGTCGCGCCGATCCGGGCTCAGCGGGGGCGGCGGTAGACGGCGAAGAAGTGGGGCACCGGCGGCTCCTGGTCGTCGTCGTAGGCGTCGAACTCCTCCGCGACGAGGCCTTCGGCCTGGAAGCCGTCGATCTCGGGCCGGTCCAGGGCCAGGGGCCAGGCGTCGAGGCCGGCGTCGGTCGCGCGGCTGCGGCAAGAGACGAGCACGGCGCCGCCGGGCGCGGCCAGGGTGGCGATGGCGCGTCGGGCCCGCACGCGATTCGCGCCGGTGAGCACCTGGATCGTGTTGCACTCGTAGACCACGTCGAAGGCGCGGGACCAGTCGGCGGGCAGGGCGAAGAGATCGGCCACCCGCCAGTCCACGGCGGCGTCGGGAAAGCGGTCGCGGCAGAGGGCGATGGCCGCCGGGGAGACGTCGAACGCGGTCACGGCGTAGCCCGCGGCGGCGAGGGCCAGGGCGTCGTCGCCCACACCGCAGCCCACCACGACGGCGCGTCCGCCGGGCGCGGCGGCATGGCGCGCGAGCCACGCCACGAGGTGGGGGCCGGGCGCGAGATCGGCCCAGTAGACGTTGCGGTGGTCGCCGCCGGCGCGCGTGTAGAACTCGTCGAACCAGCCGTCCGGGTCGCCGTCGGCGGCGTACCGGCGGGCGAGGCGGAGGGTGCGGTCGCGGGGCGATTCCATGGGCGTCCTACTCCGATCGGGTCTCGTGGCGGTCCAGCAGCCGGACGAAAGCCGGGGCGTCGCGGATCGCGTCCCAGCGCGGATCGGCACGGAGCCAGGCCGTCGACATGATCGAGGGGATGGCAAGCGCCTCGTCCAGGGCCGCCACGGCGGGATCGACCTGGCCGAGGGTCGCGTGCACGAGGGCCAGGTTGATCAGGGGCACGGGCGCGGAGAGGGCGTCCCGGGCCAGGGAATCGAGATCGGTGGCGCGGCGGGCCTCGGCGACGGCCTCTTCGGCGCGACCGAGGGCCGCTGCGGCCAGGCCCAGCGCGGCGTGGTAGCGATGGTCGTCGGGGAAGGCGGCGACCAGGTCCGCGAGAGCGGCGGCGGCCCGCTGCAGCGCCGGGCGGGCTTCGGCGTCGCGGCCGGCGGCGCGCAGGGCCATGCCCCGCTCCAGGTCGGCGGGGAGGTAGAACGAGCCGGCCTGCAGCGGTTCGCCGCCGCAGGCGTCGAGGCGCTCGAGCGCGGCCTCGAAACGACGGTCGAGCAGCTCGACCAGATAGCCGACCCGGCACGACTCGTTGCCCGCCCCGGCGGGCGCCATGGCGAGGACGGCGCGGGCGGCCGTGGCGTCGCCCCGCCAACGGAGCAGCAGCAGCGCCGTCTCGGTGTACGGATAGGGGTCGTCGGGCTGCAGTTCGATGGCCCGGCGGAAGGCCCGTTCGGCCTCCGGATAGCGGCGCAGGGTGCCGAGGGTCTCGCCCTGGCCGACGAACACGTTGGGGTCGAGGGGGCTGAGCACGCGGTAGCGATCGAACGACTCGAGCGAGGCTTCGAACTCGCCCTGTCGCCGCTGGACGTACGCCTTCGTGAGCATGGCCTCGGCCAGGTTCGGGGCGATCCGGACCGCGTCGTCGAGGGCGGCCAGGGCGCGGGGGTAGTCGCGCGCGCCCCAGTAGTAGTACTGGCCCAGGGCCAGATGGGCCTCGGCGAGGTCGGGGCGCAGGGCGAGGGCCCGGTCGGCGGCGTCCCGGGACGCGGCCAGGCGGGCGGCGGTGCGGTCGAAGCCGTAGTGGTAGATCCGGGCGTTCATGGACGCGAGGCGGGCCCAGGCGAGGGCGAAGTCCGGGTCGGCCGCGACCGCGCGCTCGAACATCTGCACGCCCAGCTCGAACGACTCGCGGCTGAAGCCCGGGGCGCGGAGCTGGCGCATGCCCTGCAGGTAGGCCTGGTAGGCGGCCATGTTCGCCGTGGGGCGCTGGTCGAGCATCTGCCGCGCGCTCGCGAGGATGGTCACGTCCAGGGCCTCGGCGATGCGCGAGGCGATCTCGGCCTGGAGGGCGAAGATCTCCGTGACCTCGCGGTCGTAGCGGTCGGTCCAGACCTGGGTGTCGTTGGCCACGCGGATCAGGCGGGGCGACACGCGCACGCGGTGGGCCGACTCGTCCCAGCGGATCGTGCCCTCCAGGATGTAGTCGGCGCCGAGTTCGCCGCCGATCTCGCGGATCGACTTCTCCGACCCCTCGTACACCCGGGCGCTCGTGCGGGAGATGACGCCGAGGCCTTCGATCACGGCGAGGCGGGAGGTGATCTCGTCGGTCATGCCCGCCGCGAAGTACTCGTCGGCCTCGTGGCCCAGGTTCTCGAAGGGCAGTACGGCGACGACCGAGCCCGCGCCGCCCGGTGGCGTCGCGACGTCGCCCCCGCCGCGGCCGAGCAGGAAGGCGCCGGCGGCGACCACCGCCACGACGCCGGCCGCGATCGCGGCCACCCGGCGTCCGGGCCGGGATCCCGCGGCCCGGCCGCCCGACGTGTCGAGCCCGGGGTCGGGCAGCTCGAGGGTCGCCGCCGACACGGACGACCCGCCCTGCACGGCCCGGAGGTCGGCCGCCAACGCGGCGGCGTCGGCGTAGCGGAGGTCCGGCTCCTTGGCCAGGCAGCGCCGGATGATGCGATCGAGGTCGACCGACAGGTCGGGGCGGAGCAGCGACAGGGGGCGGGGATCGTCGCGCAGCACCGCCGAGAGCAGTTCGATGGTGCTCTCGCCCTCGAACGGCCGCTTGCCCGCGGCCATCTCGTACATCATGACGCCGAGGGAGAAGATGTCGGAGCGGTGGTCGACCTGTCCGTTGCGCGCCTGTTCGGGCGACATGTACCAGGGGGTGCCCAGCAGCACGCCGGCGCGGGTCACGGTGAGCGTGTCGAGGGTGTCGCTGCTTTCCTCGTCCGGGGTCAGGTTCAGCTTCGCGAGGCCGAAGTCGAGCACCTTCACGCGTGCGCCGTCGTCGGTGACCATGACGTTGCCGGGCTTCAGGTCGCGGTGGACGACGCCCTGGGCGTGGGCCGTGGCCAGGGCGTCGGCGACGGCCGCGGCGACGGCGATCACCCGCTCGGCCGGGAAGCCGTCCGGCGGCAGCAGTTCGCCGAGATTGCGTCCGGCCACCAGTTCCATGGTGAGGAAGTGGACGCCGTCGGCCTCGTCGACGCTGTGCAGGGTGACGATGTTGGGATGGTTCAGACCCGCGACCGTGCGGGCCTCGCGGGCGAAGCGCGACAGGCGGGCCGGGTCGTCGGCCATGGCGGCCGGCAGCACCTTCAGCGCCACCTCGCGGTCGAGCCGGGTGTCCCGGGCCCGGTACACCTCGCCCATGCCGCCCTGGCCGAGCAGACCGATGATCTCGTAGTGCGACAGGGAGCGGCCGATCATCGCCATCCAGGTCCGGAACAGGGAGACGGAAACGGGTGAGCGCCCGGTCAGGATAGGCGAGTGCCGGCCTCCCGTAAAGGTGCCGGAATTTTTCCGGCCCGCGGCTGCGCACTTCCCGCCGGGCCTCCGCATGTGCCTCCGAGAACCCGTCCGCCGGCCGTCGGCGGTTGCACCTGCATCGCCCGGAGATGAACATGCGTCGTCAAAACAGATTCCTGCTTTTCCTGTCGCTCTTCCTGCTGCTGGCCGGCGCCTGCTCACGCGACGACGGTCCCGTCGATCCCGGCGGATCGGGCAGCAAGCCCACCGAACTGGTCGCCGTGCTCGACGCCGGCGGCGAGTTCAGCGAGCCGGCGCCCCTGTACGAGGAGACCGACCCCGAGGAGTACGACAGCGGCGACGAGCAGTACTACTGCACCCGCTCGACGGTGAACCTGGTCGAGAACTTCGACACGTACCCCCAGTTCGACCCCAACTCGCGCATCGTCTACCCGGGCAACCTGCTCCAGGGCATCACGCTCGGCAACGCGACCCCGTCGGAGATCCCGGTCGCGCGGGGGGGCGGCTCGATCGTCGTGACGCTGGTGAACGGCTCGGGCACGGTCGCCCGCACCCTGCCCGAGGTGAGCATCGGGTCGGTGTACACGGCCATGAACGAGATCATCGCCGGCACGCCGGACGATCTGCCGGCGCGGACGAGCTTCACCATGGAGCGCATCTCGACGCGCGAGCAGCTCGGCGTGGCCATGCGGGCCAACTACAACTCGCTGACCACCGACATCCGGGGCAGCCTCGACTACTCGAGCGACGTGCGCTACAATAGCTTCCTGGTGAAGCTGACCCAGAGCTACTACACCATGGCCTTCACCACTCCCACGGACCCGTCCCAGTTCTTCGGAGCGGGCGTGACGACCGAGCAGCTGTCGCGCTACGTGCAGCCGGGCAATCCGGCGGCCTACGTGTCGAGCGTCACCTACGGGCGCATCTTCTACCTGCTGATCCAGTCGACCGAGACGGCGTACGACATGGAGGCCAGCATCCGGGCCTCGTTCCAGGGCGCGACCTCGGGCGGCACCTTCGACGGCGGCGTGAAGTACGTGAGCGAGCTGAACGAGGTGAAGATCGGCGGCTACGCCATCGGTGGCGACAGCCAGCTGGCCAACCAGGCGCTGATGGGCGACTTCGAGGCCCTGAAGGCCTTCGTGGCCCTGGGCGACCGCATCACCACCGGACAGCCCATCAGCTACACGGTGAACGCGGCGGCCGATCCGGCCCGGCAGCTCCGAGTGAGCGTGGCGACCCAGTACGACCTCGTCGACTGCACGCCGCTGGGCGAGTCGCTGCCCGGCGGCCTGGCCTGGTACCGGGGTGACCGGGGCGTGCAGTGGGCGCCCGACATCTTTGACGGCAGCAGCAAGCGCATCCGGGTGTGGGAGAACCTGTTCGGCGACGCCCAGAGGGACATGCCCAAGAGCAACGGGCTGGCCAACGGCGCGGGCAGCTGGTGGGACCACTGGAGCATCCTGTACTTCCACGTCTGGCCGAACAGCGAAGGCCGTTTTCCGGACGAGTGCTTCCCCGAGGTGAACTTCCAGGGCTCGATGATGCGGGACACCGACTACACCATGTTCGCCGTGCTGTCGCTGGGCGACTTCGATCCGACGACGTCGCCGGAACTGAAGTGGCTGTGGGGCGACGGCGTCGACGCCGGACGCACGCTCGAGATGGGCTTCACCCGTCCGGACCACCGCTTCTTCGTGGGGCATGGCGGTTCGACGCGAGTGGCCGCGCCGCTGATCGGGCCGATCGACTTCAACATCATCGACCAGACCGGCTTCCACGTGCTGACGGTGCGCTTCTCGCAGACCGAGGGGATGCGCCTGTACGACCAGGGCGTGCTCATCGCCGAGGATGCGACGATGACCACGCCCATCGAGGTCTTCACGGGCGCCAAGCTGGGCGTCACCGGCTTCGCCCGCAACGACAGGGCCCAGGCCGACGCCTCGCTCATGTTCCGCGAGCTGCAGGTGTACCCGTTCGCCGCGACCGAGTCGCAGCGGCGGGCCCTGGAGACGTCGCTCATGGAGCGGTGGGGGATCTGACCTCCGACCCGCCGCCACCGGGAAGCCGCTCTGCTTCGGCGGGGCGGCTTTTCGCGGCCGTGTGCGCGCCGGGAATCAGTACGGCACGCGCGACGCGTCGTCGCGCCACTCGCTCATGAGCGCGCGGCACGCGTCGCGCTCCACGTCCGCTGCGACGGCGAAGGGCGGCGCCTCGCGGCCGTCCAGCTCGCGGTAGATCCGGGCGTCGTCGAAGCCCACCGCCGCGGCGTCCTCCCGCGTGGCACCGTAGGCGAGCCGGTCGAGGCGGGCCCAGTGGATGGCGGCGAAGCACATGGGGCAGGGTTCGCAGGTGGACCAGATCTCGCAGCCCGACAGGTCGAAGGTGCCGAGGGCGCGGCAGGCGGCCCGGATGGCCTGCACCTCGGCGTGGGCGGTGGGGTCGTTGCTGCCGACCACCTGGTTGTGGGCGCGGGCGATGATCACGCCGTCGCGGGTGATGACGGCGCCGAAGGGGCCGCCCTCGCCGCTGCGGAGGCCGCGGCGGGCTTCGGCCACGGCGGCCTGCATGGGGGTCTCGGTCATGGTTGCACCTCGTTCCTGAATCTACCTGTTCATCGGCCGCAGGTCCATGGGCCTGAGGGACGAACGAACGGGCGGGGCGGGTGGCCCGCCGGCGCTGGCCTGCGGCCGCCGCGCGCGGTACGATGGCGCCGACCCCCGACCGGAAGGCGAACCATGGCACCCCGCTTCGTGCTCGGCCTCGATCTGGCCGGACCGGCCAATGCCCCCGACACCGCCGCCGCCCTCTTCGCGACCCGCGGCACGGGCCTGGCCCTCGTCGAACTGCGCACCGGCCTGGACGACCGCGCCCTGCTGGCGTGGCTGCGGGGGCATGTGCCCGTCGCCGGCGCCCTCGTGGCCGGGCTCGATGCCCCGTTGAGCTACAATCCCGGCGGCGGCGACCGTCCCGGCGACCGGGCCCTGCGGGCGCGGCTCACCGCGGCGGGGTTGCCCCCGGGCAGCGTCATGGCGCCGACCATGACCCGCATGGCGTATCTCACTCTGCGGGGCATGGCCGTGGCCCGCCTGCTGCAGGCGACCTGGCCCGACCCGTTCGTGTGCGAAACCCATCCCGGGGGGAGCCTCGTGCTGCGCGGGGCGGAGGCGGGGCTCGTGCGGTCGCTGAAGCGCGTGGCCGGCGCCCGGACCGCGGTGCTGGCGTGGCTCGCGACCCAGGGCGTGGCCGGTCTGCCGACCCGGGCCGGCGACCATGCCGTCATGGCCGCCGCCGCCGCCCTCGGGGCCCACGGCGCGGCGCGGGGACGCGCGGTTTGGCGGCACGCGGCCGAGCCGCCCCTGCATCCGTTCGATCTGGTGTGCTGAGCCGGACGGAGGGCCGTCTGGCGCCCCGCCCCGTTCGACGCTACCGTGGGGCGCAATCCCGTGCCGCCGATCCGCGGCCGGAATCCGGGCGAACGTTTCACGGAGGGAACAAACATGAAGTCGCTGTTGCGCCTCACCCTTGTCCTTGGCCTGGCCGTGCTCGCGGCTTCCCCGGCGGCCGCCGGCGCGAAGCTGGGCGGCGGCATCCACTACCTCAAGACCGTCGGCGACCTCAAGGACGTCGAGGGCTTCGACGACAGCGCGATCGGCTTCATGGGCTCCGTCGCCTTCGACGGCCCGCTGCTCCGCCTCGAGGGCGATGTCGAGTTCATTCCGAGCTACGCCGGCACCGACGAGTTGTACTGGTCGCCGCAGGCCTACGCCATGATCGGGCAGTTCATCTACGGCGGCGTGGGCGTGGGCGTGGGGCACATGGGCGGGGGCTTCGGCTGGCAGGACCCGTGGTACGCCCTGCGCGCCGGCGTGCGGCTGGGCCTCGGCGGCCTCGACCTCGACGTCTTCGGCACCTACCGCTTCGAGAAGTTCGGCGATCTCGAGGGCGTCACCACCGACGACATGAACTCCGTCACCCTCGGGGCGCTCGTGCACTTCTAGCCGCACGGAGACCGACGGGACTCGCAAGGCCACTCCCCGCCGGGAGTGGCCTTCGTCGTTCGCCGCCCCGGGGATCAGCGCCGCGGCACGCGCGCGGCGACGCGGCCGAGCCCCCACTGCTCGGCGAAGGCTTCGAGGGCGCCCGAGTCCGCGCCCCGGTAGACCATGTCGTCGACGCCGAAGTCGCAGGGAGCGGCGACGTCGAGGGCCACGAGCCGGCGACTCATGAGGGCCCCGTCGCGGCCCTCCTCGAGCTTCTTCCGCAGACCCTTGGCGCCGCGCACCGGCAGGGCTTCGACCCGGTCGAGGTCGGCGTACACCGCATCGAGATCGTCGAAGACCTCGAGCAGGGCGCAGGCGGCCTTGGGCCCGACGCCCCGCACGCCCGGGATGTTGTCGACGGCGTCGCCGGTCAGGGCGAGGAAGTCGCGCACCTGGTCGGCGCGCACGCCCATCTTCTCCGGCACCCGGTCGTGGGTCAGCCAGTCGTCCCTGGCCAGGTTGTAGATGCGCACGCCGGGCCGCAGCAGCTGGGCCAGGTCCTTGTCGCCCGACACGATCACCACCTCGCAGCCCTCGCCGAGCAGGCGTTCGGTGAGTGTCGCCATCAGGTCGTCGGCTTCGTAGCCGGGGCAGGTCGCCGTGGCGATGCCCATCCGGGCGACCAGTTCGCGGCACAGGTCGAACTGGGGCACCAGCTCCTCGGGCGGTGCGCCGCGGTTGGCCTTGTAGGCGGGAAAGATCTCGTTGCGGAAGGTGTGCGCGCCGGCGTCGAAGCAGCAGGCGAGCAGTTCGGGCGTGTGGTCGCCGAGGAATTTCTGCAGCGTCATGCCCAGGCCGAAGACGGCGTTGATGGGCGTGCCGTCCGGCGCGGACATGGGGCGCATGGCGAAGAAGCTGCGGAAGACGTAGGCCATGCCGTCGACCAGCCAGGCGGTGCGGGGAGCGGACACGACGAGTCCCTTCGTTCGGGTCGGGGGGGCGCGGCGCGCCCCCGTTCAGCGGATCTGCAGGACGCGCGCCCGGGCTTCGGCGCCGCCGCTGCGACCGCGCACGAGGTAGACGCCGCTGGCCACGGTGCGGCCGTGGTCGTCGCGGCCGTCCCACGCGATCTCGCGCGTGCCGGCCGACCACGTGGCGCCGGTGGCCAGTCGCCGCACCCGCCGCCCCTGCAGGTCGTACACGGCCAACTCCATCGCGCCGTCGCGGGCCAGGTCGACGGCGAACAGGGCCCGCGCGCCGCCCGGGACCGACAACGCCCGGATGCGCAGGGCCGGGCCGCCGGGCGCGCCGGTCTCCGGCACCGCCGTCGGGCCCATGACGATGGCCACCGGCCCGTCGTCGTGGCGGATGGTGGCCACGGCGGTGGCCGGATCCCAGCTCCAGCCCGCGGTGGCCGGCACCGGTCCGGCCACCTGGGGCAGCGGCGCGGCCCCGGCGTACACGCCGCCGGGGGCCCCGGGCAGCTTCACCCGCTCGAGCCCGGCGCCGCCGGCGGTGGCGTACTCCAGGCTCGGACCGTCCAGGGGACGGTCGATGCTCACCAGGGCGTGGTCGGCGGCGAGGATGTAGGCGTCGCCGACCGGGGCGAGATCCGGCTCGAGGGCCATGATCTCAAGGCAGTACTTCACGGTGTTGAAGTTCTGCTCGTACCAGCTGTCGCTGTTGAAGTACGTGATGATGTCGCGCACGGTCGTGAACATGCGGCCGTCGTTCTTGCGCGTGTTGCGGCCGTGGGAGCAGGCGGCGGCCATGTCGAGGGCCGTCGTGCGCCACGCGGCATCGCGGCGCGGATCGCCGGCCAGGGCCTGGTCGAGCAGCAGGGCCGTGCGCGCGTACTGCAGGCTGCTGGCGTAGGTCGCTTCGGGCCAGCCGGACCACTCGAGGGTCACCGGCGTGTAGGGGTCGTACTTCGGCGACGGCGACTCCTGCAGGTAGCGCGACGAGAGCGAATCCCAGATCGTCACGGCCAGGTCCTGCCAGCCGGCGGGCCGGCGCCGCAGCAGTTCGACCAGCATCTCGTGGCCGGAATAGTGGTCCTGGAAACCGGTCTGCATCTCGGGCGACTGGTCCTCGTAGAAGCCCTCGAAACGCATGTAGTCGGCGGCGGCGGGGTTGCCCGGATTGGCGAGCAGCCAGGCCCAGGCGCGGTCGGCGGCGTCCTGGTAGGCGGCATTGCCGGTGCGCGCGGCCATGGCGTCGAAGAAGCGGATCGCGGGCGTCAGGTGGCTCGTGTAGTCCTGGGTGACGGTGCCGTCGGACGGCACCACGCGGAAGGGCCAGCGGCCGTCGTCCGCGGCGCCGCCGCCGAGCTGGGTGGCCGCCATGACGTCGGCGATCTCGACCGCCCCGTTCCAGTAGGCCGCCTCGCCGGTGATGTCGTACAGCCGCAGCAGCCGCAGGGCGAACATGGGCGGCTTGTCGGTCATGATCGCGGGGCCGTCCCAGCCGCCGCCCATGACCCCGTCGGTCTGGGTGCTGTAGGGCAGGTTGCCGTAGAGGTCGCCCGCCGGCGTGCGGTGCTCGAGGATCCAGTCGGCGTAGGCCCGGGCCCGGGCCAGCGCCTCGCCCGAGAGGTCGCCGCTGAAGCGCCGCCAGTCCAGGAAGGCGTCGATGGCCACCGACGCCGTGTAGCCCGGATAGCTCACCGAAAGGTAGCCCGGATAGCCCACGAGGCTGCCGTCGAGGTTGTTGCCGTCGTTGATGGCGTAGCTGTAGAAGTAGGGCGGCACCGGGTAGCCCGCCGGGTCGTCGTCGTTGGTGCGGATGCCGTTCCAGCCCACGTCGGAATAGAGGAAGCCGATCACCTCGTGCACCAGGTCGGCGTAGGGCAGGGCCGGAGCCACCGCCGCGCGTGCGGGCAGCGCCGCGAGCAGCGTCACGGCGAAGACGGGGACGAGAAGGATGCGGGCGCGCGGGCTCACGGCGACTCCTGTCGGGGCTTCGTGGTGGGAATGCGCCATCATACCACATGGCGACGCCGCGCGGTGCGGCTTGCTTCCGGTGCGGGGCGCCGTCATACTGCGGGCATGAACCGTTGCCTGCCGTTCCTGCTGCTGCTGGCGGGCGTCGTCCTGACGCCGACGCCGGCCCACGCCCTGAAGGACCCGGGGCCGCCGCCGGCGCGCGGCCCGGGCCGCGACGCGGTCTACGCCGGCCGGGTCTTCGTCCACGACACGGCCTACGTCGCCACGTCGCCGTTCCGCATCACGGGCCGGCAGGCCCTGGTCTGGTCGGGCATCCTGGCCACGACGCTGGTCATCTACAACAACGACGAGGCGATCCGTGACGCGGTGCATGACGGCCGCGACCAGCCCGGCCTGAAGTGGTTCTACGAACTGGGCGAGTTCGCCGAGCCGGTGGGCCACATGGGGGTCATGAACAAGTACTGGTTCGCCGGCCTGGGCGTCAGCTACGCCGTCGGTTCGGACAAGGCGACCCGCATCTTCGGCGAGATCCTCGAGGCGCACTTCATCGCGGGTTTCGGCAAGCTGGCGGTCCAGTCGGTGGCCGGCCGCGACCGGCCCCACGCCGGCAACGGGCCCGAGTCGTGGGGCAACGAGGACGCCACCAGCTTCCCGAGCGGCCACGCCATCAACATCTTCGAACTGGCCACGATCCTCTCCCACCACGCGAACCGCACCTGGTTCACCGTCGGGGCCTACACCGTGGCGGCGGCGGTCGGGGTCCAGCGGGTGGCGAGCGACGCCCACTGGCCCAGCGACGTCTTCCTCTCGGCCGCCTTCGGCACCGCCGTCGCGCGCTGCCTCGTCAACCTGCACGACCGCTACGGTGGTCCGCGTCCGGTGGTGGCCGGCACGCCGCAGGGGCCCGCCCTGGCCGTGTCCTGGCGTTTCTGAGCCTGCGCAGGTTCGGCGGAACCGGGACCGGTCCGGCGGGATCAGCGGGCGAGGGTCACCTTGCCGTGCAGGCGGCGCTGGAAGGGGCCGGCCTCGGCCTGGCCGCGCGTCGTGACCCGGTACAGGTAGATGCCGGAGGGGGCCTCGCGGCCGGTGTCGTCGGTGCCGGTCCAGAGGAACTCGCGCCGTCCGGCCGTCCGCTCGCCCCACTGCCGATGCAGCAGGCGCCGCCCCATCACGTCGAAGATCTCGACCTCGTCGCTGGTCGCCACCTCGGTCTCCCACATGAACACGGTGCGGGGGTTGAACGGGTTGGGCGTGGCGGGCAGCAGGCGCACCGGCGCCGCGGCGACGTTCCGGCCCGACTTGTTCAGGACATCCGCGGCGTCATCGTGCAGCAGCCAGCGCTGGGGGTCGATGTCGACATTGCTGATGGTCGCGGGCAGGGGCACCACGAACTCCTGGTCGAGGCGGTAGACGATCAGGGTGACGGTGGTGTCGAGGCCGGCGCCGCGCATCTGCACGTCGAGGGGGAAGCGGTAGGCGGGCTGCGAGCCGTCCGGCTCGGGGTCCTGCTCCTGGCGCACGCGGACGCGCACCTCGTTGGCGCCCTCCTGCCAGTTGTTCTGCCAGTCGACGCGCAGCACGGGGTAGGTGGTGCGGGTCAGCCACTGGTCGAAGAA